>NZ_JBHUAF010000736.1:0-1010 GCF_042789895.1 Kitasatospora sp. NPDC056783 | reverse complement strand
CACCCCCGTCCCGACGGCCGGCCCCGGCTGCCGTCCCCACCAGGCGAAACGGGGCCGACGGCGGAAGTCCGCCCGGGGACCGGACCCGGGTGGACCTGGGGCACCCCCACACGGCAAACTGGTCTAGACCTCGGAGGTCTAGACCTCAGACTCGCCTCAGAACGGTGGACCCAGTATGGAAATCGTGATCGTCCCTGACGCCCGGGCGGCCGGCGAACTCATCGCCGCGGCGATCACCGATCTGCTGACGGACAAGCCCGACGCCCTGCTCGGCGTGGCGACCGGCTCGACCCCGCTGCCGATCTACCAGGCCCTGGCCGAGCGGGTCCGCGACGGCCGGCTGGACGCCGCCCGGGCGCGCATCTGCCAGCTGGACGAGTACGTCGGCCTGCCCGCCGGCCACCCGGAGTCCTACCGTTCGGTGGTGCTGCGCGAGGTCGTGGAACCGCTGGGCCTGACCGAGGACTCCTTCCTGGGCCCGGACGGCAACGCGACCGACATCGCCGCGGCGGCCACCGCCTACGACCGCGCGCTGGCCGAGGCCGGCGGCGTGGACCTCCAGCTGCTCGGCATCGGCACGGACGGCCACATCGGCTTCAACGAGCCCTGCTCCTCGCTGTCCTCGCGGACCCGGATCAAGACCCTGACCCGGCAGACCCGGGTGGACAACGCCCGCTTCTTCGACAGCATCGACCAGGTCCCGCACCACGTCATCACCCAGGGCATCGGCACCATCCTGGAGGCCCGCCACCTGGTGCTGCTCGCCACCGGCGAGGCCAAGGCCGAGGCCGTCGCGCTCGCCGTCGAGGGCCCGCTCTCCGCGGTCGTCCCCGCCTCGGCGCTCCAGCTGCACCCGCACGCCACCGTCGTGGTGGACGAGGCCGCCGCCTCCCGCCTCAAGCTCGCCGACTACTTCCGCGACACCTACGCCGCCAAGCCGGCCTGGCAGAAGCTCTGAGCACTCCCCGGCCACGGTCCTGACGGCCGGGGCGCCGGACACCGAGGGATTC
>NZ_JBHUAF010000735.1:0-1045 GCF_042789895.1 Kitasatospora sp. NPDC056783 | reverse complement strand
GCCAACTGCTTGGCGGGTGCGCCGCCTTCGTGGAGGGCCGCCACCCCGTGGGAGGGGCTGCCGCTGGTGCCGCCGGTACCCGTCGCGCCGTCGCCGGGGGCCGCCTTCGCGGCCGGGCGCTGCGCCGGGACGGGCTTGTGCAGCGAGGAGAGGTCCCAGGCGTAGGTGCCGACGGCGTTCGCGATCACGTCGATGTTGACGTCGAAGGCGCGCATGTCGATGTTGCCCAGGTTGTCGCAGGCCTGGTGGTAGCAGGCGTCGTAGGCGGCGCCGGCCGTGCCGCCGTAACGGGCCGCCTGCTCCGCGGACTTGAACTTCTCGGCTCCGGTGTCGGTGCCGCCGGCCGGGATGCCCGCGTCGATGAACGGACCGTAGTCGGAGCGGCCGTCGAAGGCGGTCGGGTCGTGCGGCAGGCGGCGGCCGTCCAGGTAGCCGTTGATGTCCCGCTCGATCTGCGCCGAGCCCTCGGGGCCCGCGTCGCCGCCGGCGCTGCCCGAGCCGTTGTAGACGAACTGCGCGTAGTTGGGGGATGCGATCATGTCGAAGTTGAGGTAGAGGCCGATCTTCTTCCGATCCGCCTCGGAGAGGGAGTTGACGTACGCCTCGGCGCCCTTGAGGCCGAACTCCTCGGCGGACCACCAGGCGAACCTGACCTTGTTCCTCACCGGGTGCACGCCGAGGTTCTTCGCCACCTCCAGGATGCCGGCCGAGCCGGACCCGTTGTCGTTGATGCCCGGTCCCTCGGGGACGGAGTCCAGGTGGGCGCCGACCATCACGGTGTTCTTCGGGTCGCCGCCGCGGGTCTCCGCGATGACGTTCCAGGTCTTGCGCGGCTCCATGAAGGTGCGGATGTCCAGGGTCACCCGGACGGGCCCGGCGGCGGCCTCGGCGGCCAGGGCCTCACCGGCCGCCTTGGTGATCCCGCCGGTCGGGATCTTCCCGGCCGCCGGATCGGTGAGCGTCCCGTTGAGGCTGCCCTCGACGTTGTTGTAGACGATCGCCCCGGCCGCCCCCGCGGCCGCCGCGGCCGCCTGCTTCTCCGCGA
>NZ_JBHUAF010000734.1:0-1049 GCF_042789895.1 Kitasatospora sp. NPDC056783 | reverse complement strand
GGGCCGTGACTGCGTGCCTTTTGAAGAATGAGCCTGCGAGTTTGCGGTGTGTAGCGAGGTTAACCCGTGTGGGGTAGCCGTAGCGAAAGCGAGTCCGAATAGGGCGTCTGAGTTGCATGCCCAAGACCCGAAGCGGAGTGATCTAGCCATGGGCAGGTTGAAGCGCGGGTAAGACCGTGTGGAGGACCGAACCCACCAGGGTTGAAAACCTGGGGGATGACCTGTGGTTAGGGGTGAAAGGCCAATCAAACTCCGTGATAGCTGGTTCTCCCCGAAATGCATTTAGGTGCAGCGTCACGTGTTTCTTGCCGGAGGTAGAGCACTGGATAGGCGATGGGCCTTACCGGGTTACTGACCTTAGCCAAACTCCGAATGCCGGTAAGTGAGAGCGTGGCAGTGAGACTGTGGGGGATAAGCTCCATGGTCGAGAGGGAAACAGCCCAGAACACCGACTAAGGTCCCTAAGCGTGTGCTAAGTGGGAAAGGATGTGGAGTCGCAGAGACAACCAGGAGGTTGGCTTAGAAGCAGCCACCCTTGAAAGAGTGCGTAATAGCTCACTGGTCAAGTGATTCCGCGCCGACAATGTAGCGGGGCTCAAGCACATCACCGAAGTCGTGTCATTGCAGCATATAGGGCCAACGCCTGCTGTGATGGGTAGGGGAGCGTCGTGTGCCGGGTGAAGCGGCGGTGGAAACCAGTCGTGGACGGTATACGAGTGAGAATGCAGGCATGAGTAGCGATACAAGAGTGGGAAACTCTTGCGCCGATTGACCAAGGGTTCCTGGGTCAAGCTGATCTGCCCAGGGTAAGTCGGGACCTAAGGCGAGGCCGACAGGCGTAGTCGATGGACAACGGGTTGATATTCCCGTACCCGCTTTGAAGCGCCAACGCTGAACCAGGTGATGCTAAGGCCGTGAAGCCGTCCCGGAGCCTTCGGGCAAAGGGGAGTGGTGGAGCCGCCGGCCCAAGTCTGCAGTAGGTGAGCGATGGGGTGACGCAGGAAGGTAGTCCAGCCCGGGCGGTGGTTGTCCCGGGGTAAGGGTGTAGG
>NZ_JBHUAF010000733.1:0-1064 GCF_042789895.1 Kitasatospora sp. NPDC056783 | reverse complement strand
TGTACTGACCCGTGAGGTTGGGGACGCGGCTGGCGGGTGGCTTGCCTGCGAGTGCGGTGTGTCCGCGGTGGTGATTGTAGGTGTGGAGCCACTCGGGGTAGGCGTCGCGGCGTTCCTGTTCGGTGCGGTAGGGCCTGGCGTAGGCCCATTCGTCGAGCAGGGTGCGGTTGAAGCGCTCCACCTTGCCGTTGGTCTGCGGTCGGTAGGGCCGGGTTCGTTTGTGCGCGATGCCCTCGGCGGCGAGGGCATCGCGCCAGGCATGCGACTTGTAGCAGGAGCCGTTGTCGGTCAGCACGCGCCGGACGGTGATCCCGGCCCCGGCGAAGAACGCGTTCGCCCGGGTCCAGAAGGCGGTGGCGGTCTCCTTGCGCTCGTCGGGCAGGATCTCGCTGTAGGCCAGGCGGGAGTGGTCGTCGACGGCGTTGTGGAGGTAGCTGTAGCCGACTTTGGAGCTGTTCTTCTTCCCGGCGGGACGGCCCAGCGCCCGGTGGCCGCCGCCGTCGGGGATGTTGCCGAGCTTCTTGATGTCGACGTGGACCAACTCGCCTGGCGCGCAGTGCTCGTAGCGGCGCACGACGCGGCCGGTGGCGCGGTCGAGGTGGGTCAGTCGGGCGAGGCGGTAGCGGGTCAGGACGCGGTGCACGGTGGCGGGGTTGAGCTTCAGCAGGTAGGCGATGCGGGCGGGCCCCCAGCGTCGCAGGACGCGGACCTTGATGATCCGGCGCTCGGTGCGGGTCGGGGTGCGGCGCGGGCTGTGGTGCGGGCGGCTGGAGCGGTCGCTCATGCCGGCCTCGCCGAGAGCGCGGTAGCGGTCCGCCCAGCGCTTGGCCGTGGTGGGCGAGACCTGGAAGCGCTCGGCGGCCCTGCGCAGGGGCCAGCCGTCCTCGACCACGCAGCGGGCCAGGCGCAGGCGTCCGGTCTCGGTCAGCGGTGCGTTACGGTGTGGCATGAGGGCCTTTCTGGTGCCGGTGCAGATGTCGCAATCCACACCGAGCCAGAAGGCCCTCACTCATTTCAAGATCACCCGCCCGTGAACCCCGTCACCAACCTCCGTGGTCAGTACA
>NZ_JBHUAF010000732.1:0-1066 GCF_042789895.1 Kitasatospora sp. NPDC056783 | reverse complement strand
GGCACACCGTTGCCGGGCGGCGGTGGGACGGGTGTGCCGGGGTCCGGTTCGCGGGTCAGGTCTTGGGCACGAGGGTGTTCTCGTTGGTGCGGCCGGCGGCGTAGTCGTCGATGTTGCGGGCGGTGGCGTCGATGATCTGGCCGACGGCGGTGTGGGTGAAGTAGGCCTGGTGGCCGGTGACGAGGACCTGGGGGAAGGTGAGGAGGCGGGCGAGGGTGTCGTCGGTGATGCCCTGGATGGACTGGTCGGTGAAGAAGACGCCGGTCTCCTCCTCGTAGACGTCGAGGCCGACGCCCGACAGCCGTCCGGCGCGGAGGGTCTCGACCAGGGCGTGGCTGTCGATGAGGCCGCCGCGGCTGGAGTTGACGAGGATCGCGTCGTCCTTCATCCGGGCGAGGGCGGCGCCGTCGATCAGGTGGTGGGTGGCCGGCAGCAGGGGCACGTGCAGGCTCACCAGGTCGGCGCGGGAGAGGAGTTCGGGCAGTTCGGTGTACGTCATGCCGAGTTCCACGCAGGCGGGGTTCCGCGCGATGTCCCAGCCGAGGAGGTGGGTGCCGAAGCCGGCGGCGATGCGGGCGAAGCATTCGCCGATCTTGCCGGTGCCGATCACGCCGACGGTCATTCCGTGGATGTCGCGGCCGAGCAGGCCGTCGAGGCGGAAGTCGAACTCGCGGGAGCGGCCGGCGGCCCGGGTGAGGCGGCGGTTGACGGCCAGTGCGAGGGTCCACGCGTGTTCGGCAACCGAGTACGGGCTGTAGTGGGAGACCCGGGCGATGGTGAGGCCGAGGCCGGCGGCGGCGTCGAGGTCGATGTTGTTGAAGCCGGTGGAGCGCTGGGTGACCAGCTCGGTGCCGCCGGCCGCCAGCACCGCGAGGGTCTCGGCGTCCAGGACGGCGTTGACGCTGCTGCTGACGGCCGGGTAGCCGGCGGCCAGCGGGGCGGTGTCGCGGTTGAGGGTCATGTCCAGGCAGCGCAGCTCGTGCCGGCCGGCGAAGGCCTGCTCCAGCAGCGGTCGCTCGTCGACCTGCACCTCGTACGCGAGGATCTCCATGCCCGGTCCCTCCAG
>NZ_JBHUAF010000731.1:0-1087 GCF_042789895.1 Kitasatospora sp. NPDC056783 | reverse complement strand
GGGGCCCGGGGGTGCCGTGACGGCGTCCCCGGGCCCCTCCGCGCTCTCAGGCGCCGCCGCCCAGGCCCGGCGGGACCGCCGTGTGCAGCGCCGAGACGAAGGCCGAGATGGCCGGGTGGGAGCCGGCACCGGCGCGGAAGGCGGCGCGGGTGCGGCGGTACATCGGCAGACGGGTGAGGACGACGCCGGGCGGGGGAGCGGCCGCGCCCAGGTGGGGGACCAGGGCGACGCCCTGGCCGGCGGCGACCAGGGCCAGCACGGTGGTGAAGTCGTCGATCTGGTGCCGGACGCGGGGCGCGAAGCCCGCCGCTTCGCAGGCGCGGACCGCCATGGTGTGGCAGAGGGTGTCGGGCGGCGACATGATCCACGGCGCGCCGCGCTGCTCGGCGAGGGTGCCGGGGGCGCGTGCGGCCAGGTACATGGGCTCGGTGAAGACGGGGCGGGTCACCGCCAGGCCCGGCTCCGGGTCGGTCGGGACGAGGTCGTACTCGTGCACCAGCGCCACGTCCAGCTCGCCCGCCCGCAGCGCCGCGCCGACGGCCGCCGGGTCCACCTCGGTGACCATCGGCTCCAGCCCCGGGTGCCAGCCGGCCAGCTCCGCGAGCACCGCGGGGATGATCGCGCGGGCCGCCGACGGATAGGTGCCGATCCGCAGCGGACCGGCCAGCCCGCGCTTGGCCTGGGCGAGTTCGGCGCCCGCCTGTTCCAGCAGGGCGAGCACCGCCTCGGCGTGCCGGACCAGGCCCAGCCCGGCCGGGGTGAGGGTGACCCGCCGCCCGGTGCGCTCCAGCAGCGGGACGCCCGCCTCCTTCTCCAGCACGGACAGCTGCTGGGACACCGCCGAGGGGCTGAAGGAGAGCGCCTCGGCGACGGCCGCGATGGTGCCGAGGTGGGCGAGTTCGCGCAACAGGCGCAGGCGTCGGACGTCCAGCATCAGCCCAGGTTAGGCCCTGTCCGGCCGATCTTGCCGGGCCCGATCGACCGGACAGGACCTAGGCCGTGTCTCACAATTCCCGCCGGGCGCGCGACGCCGGGCATCCCGCCTGAACGCACCGGCGAAACGTCCAAGTACGACCCAGTACGAGGA
>NZ_JBHUAF010000730.1:0-1087 GCF_042789895.1 Kitasatospora sp. NPDC056783 | reverse complement strand
GCCGCCGCGATCTGGCACAACTGGAACACCGGGGCCACGATCAAGCGCTCACTCATCGCCTATGACCACTGAGAACATCGGACTCATTCATCTAGCCGTGCGGCAGCGCCTGTTGGAGCGAACTCGGACAGTCCATGCTGTCCTGGATGAAGCCGTCCTTCGACGCCCAATCGGCGGTTCGTCCGTCATGGTACGGCAGTTGTTCCACTTGGAGGCTCTGGCTGACAGGCCGAACGTTGTCCTTCAGATCGCTCCCTTCAGTCTGGCCGAGGAACAGCCTCTATCGCATCCGGTCACTCTGCTGACTCTCCCAAACCGCACCATGGTTGCTTACAGCGAGACCCTCCAACGAGGCTATCTGGAGCAGGATCCGGAGACAGTTGCGGGCTGGGCGCGAAAGTACGATCGACTCCAGGTGGACGCACTGTCCCGAGCTGAAAGCCTGGCTGTGATTCGCAAGGTACGAGAGGACCTGGTACGTCATGAACGTTGACCTGTCCAGCGCCAAGTGGCGCAAGAGCACCCATAGCGACGGAGGGGGCGGCTGCATTGAGGTTGCGGACGGCTACCCGGGCATCATGCCCGTTCGTGACTCCAAGGACCCGAACGGACCGGCGCTGTTCTTCTCCTTCGAGGCGTGGACAGCCTTCGCCAAGGCCACGGTGGACGGCGAGTTCGGCGACGTGTGAACCGTCCCCCCCACGCACGAAGAACCCCCGGCCGCTCAAGTCGGGGGTTCTGCTGTCTGCGCACTGCTCACCGCAGCCGTGCCTCTCGGTCGTCTGACGTCTGCCTCGGGTTCCGGGGCTTCTCCAGGGGGAAGGCGTCGCCCATGCCGTACTCCAGGAAGGACTCACCGATGCCATCCTCCGACAAGCCCATCCAGTGGCGGAAGAGCAGCTTTAGCAACGGCAACGGCGGAAACTGCGTCGAGGTGGACGACGCCAACCCCGGGACGGTCCGCGACTCCAAGGACCCCGAGGGCCCCTGGCTCCGCTTCACCCCCGAAGCGTGGACAGCCTTCGTCCGGGCCGCGGTGGAAGGCCGGTTCGGCGACGTGTGAGCCACACGCCGGAAGGCCGGCCCG
>NZ_JBHUAF010000729.1:0-1097 GCF_042789895.1 Kitasatospora sp. NPDC056783 | reverse complement strand
GCACTCCGTCGCCGACCTCGCGACCCGCAGCGGGTACTGGCTGGGACAGCAGGGCCGGCTGACGCACCCCATGTACCTCCCCGTGCCCCTTGCCCACTGAAACTAAGACTGTTAGCTTTTTGGATAACAGCCTTAGGGGGATGTCATGAACGACATGAAGGCCATGGATGCCACGGGTGCCGAGGAGGCCCGGTACCTCGACGTCCGGGACGGGCGCATCGCGTACCGGCTGAGCGGGCCGCAGGACGGGCCGCTGGTGGTGCTGGTCCACGGGCTCGGCGACAGCGGCTCGACCTACCGGATGCTGGCCCCGGCACTGGCCGCGGCGGGCCACCGGGTCGCGAACACGGACGTGCGGGGCTACGGGAGGTCCGGCGCGGACTGGCCCTCGTACGGGAGCGCCGCGGTCGGCGGCGACGTCCTGGCGCTGATCCGCGAACTGGGCGGGCCCGCGACGGTGATCGGGCACTCGATCGGCTGCGCGGCGGCGGTGTGGGCGGCCGCGGAGGCGCCCGCCGAGGTGGCCGGCCTCGTCCTGATCGGCACGTTCGCCGGGGGGAGCAGGCCCAAGGCGTGGATGCGGGCGGCCTCCTGGCTGGTCACCCGTTCCCCCGCCCTGTGGGGCCTGTTCTACCGTTCGCTGTTCCCGGTCGCCAGGCCCGCCGACTTCGACCGGTCCGTCGAGGACATCAAGGCGGACCTGGCCGGGCCGGGCCGGATGGTGGCGTTGCGCGCCCAGCTGCGGGAGATCCTGGGCGGACTGGCGCTGCGGTACGGCGAGGTCGGCTGCCCGGCCCTGATCGTCACCGGGGCCGAGGACCCCGACATGTCCGACCCGGCCGCCGAGGCCCGGCGGGTGGCCGCCGACCTGGTCGCCGCGCCCGCGACCGTCGCGATGATCGAGGAGTCCGGCCACTATCCCCACCTGGACCGGCCCGAGGAGACCGCGAAGGCCGTCCTCGCCTTCCTGACGGGTGGGTGAGGCGGCGGTGGGTGTGAAGCGGCGCTGAGTGGGTGGGGCGCCGCCGGGTGGGCGGGACGGCCGGGCGCAGCGGCCGCGGCTGCCGGTGATGTGCGAGAGGCCCGGCCGGGAACCC
>NZ_JBHUAF010000728.1:0-1105 GCF_042789895.1 Kitasatospora sp. NPDC056783 | reverse complement strand
CGTCGTGGCCGCCAGCGCGGCCTGGGCACGGGTGGCGTCCGCCATAAACGCCGAGAGAAAGATCCGCTCGGCCGGGCTCAGCGCACGCGAGCGGCCGGATTCGCGATCCCGGGCGACCACCACGGTCCGCGCCCGCATAAAGACCATCCCGTCCCGGCAGACATTGACCTCGATCTGCGCGGAACTCCGCCCGAGCCGCTCCACGGTGAGCAGCACCCACAACGGTTCGGGCCGGTGGTGCAACTGTTCCAGGTAATCGATCTCGTGTCTCGCGATAATGAACCCGGAGGCGAACAGCGATTCCCGGACGGCGGTTTCGTGGTGGCGGAGAAGATCGTAAATCCCCTCCTGGATGTAGCCGACCAGACGGGCGTTGTTGATGTGACCGTTCTCGTCGACGTCGCTCCACCTGGTGGGGCAGGACAGCACGTGAGCGCCCGTCTGCACCGCGTTCACGGCCGGTTCAGCCCGGCACCGGCGGGGAGCAGCGCACGCTGCAACCTGGCGTAGTAGCCGGAGTGTTCGGCCGCCATCCGGGCCGCGGTCCAGCCCTCTTCGGCCGCCTCGGCCGCCGCCTGGACGACCAGGCTGTCCAGCACCGTGTCGACCGAGCGGCAGAGGTCGTGGACGGCCGCGAGCCGCTCGGTCACATCCGCCCCGCTCCCTGCGTTCCGGGACGGGAAGGCGGCCAGGGATTCCATCGCGAGCTGAAGGTCGTCGACCCCGTCTGGCCGGTTTTCCACAGGGAAATGCCGCATGTTTTTCTCCATGACTCATTCGGCCGTTACGGCCCAGTAGCTAGCGTTCGAATACACCGGATCGGTGTCGACCCCCCGACCCCACGACGCTATCCCAGCCGAAGGGGGTCAACTGATGGTTTGCGGACCGCGACGGGAAACTGACCACCATCGGAGTAGTTTGTCGGTGTACACAATATGCCCCATCAGTCGAATGCCGTCCGCAATTCGGGTGGTATCTCCGACGCGCGCCCCCGAATGGACGGCCCCGGGTAAAAAGTCTGCTACTGGCCACTCCACCACCTCACCTGGTCCGGCCGCGTGCCGCCCGTCGACCGCTCGCCGCCCGGCCCGTGCGGGGCGACCAC
>NZ_JBHUAF010000727.1:0-1113 GCF_042789895.1 Kitasatospora sp. NPDC056783 | reverse complement strand
GCCGTGGGTTCCTACTCCGCGCCCTCGCCCGCGCGCCGGCGCTTCAGCCAGAGCGCCGCGCCGCCGGCCGCGACCACCAGGCCGCCGCCGACCGCCAGCAGCCCCGCGTCGGCGCCCATCGAGTCGCCGAGCACCGGCCCGAGCTGCGCGGCCGCGGGCTCCGGGGAGATGCCCGGATCGGGCTCCGCCACCGACTCCGCGTGCGCCATCGCGCCACCCGACAGCAGCACCCCGGCCGCCCCCAGCGCACCGGCCGTACCGACCCGCCGCCCGAGCTGCTTCAGCTTGACCACCCGGCCCCGCCGCACTCGGCGGACCGGACGCAATCCCCGCATCGAGAACTCCCCAGGACTCGTTCGCGTACCGGGCCGACGCTATCCGATCCCGCACAGGGTTCTCACACCGATTCAGGTTTGGACGGGCAAGCGTTGTACGACTGTTGCGTACCGCGAACGCCGCTTTGACGCGCAGTCAGCGCCTCAGGAGTTGTACGAGCCCTGGGCCCGCTCCAGCCCCTCGGACAGCAGCGCCTCCACCGCGTCCGCCGAGCGGTCCACGAACCACTCCAGCTCCTTGCGCTCGGTCGAGGAGAAGTCCTTCAGCACGAAGTCCGCGACCTCCATCCGGCCCGGCGGGCGGCCGATCCCGCAGCGCACCCGGTGGTAGTCCGGGCCCAGCGACTTGGTGATCGACTTCAGCCCGTTGTGGCCGTTGTCCCCGCCGCCCAGCTTCAGCCGCAGCGTCGCGTAGTCGATGTCCAGCTCGTCGTGGACCGCGATCAGCGCCGAGGCCGGCGCCTTGTAGAAGTCGCGCAGCGCCGTCACCGGCCCGCCGGAGAGGTTCATGAAGGACATCGGCTTGGCCAGCACCACCCGCTTGCCCGCCAGCCGTCCCTCCGCGACCTGCGCCCGGCTCTTGTGCGCCTTGAACTTGGCGCCCATCCGCTGCGCCAGCAGGTCCACCACCATGAAGCCGATGTTGTGCCGGTTCCGGGCGTACTGCTCCCCGGGGTTGCCCAGACCCACCACCAGCCACGGGCCCTCGTACTCGTCCGCCATGTCCCTCGCCCTCTCCTTCGCGCTCGTCGTCATCATCCCGGACACACCGCTGCCC
>NZ_JBHUAF010000726.1:0-1118 GCF_042789895.1 Kitasatospora sp. NPDC056783 | reverse complement strand
GCCGAACGCACCAGCGGGTGCCGGAACCGCACCGCGGCTCCCAGCGTGACCAGGTCCGCGACCTCGGCCGGGGTCGCGGCCTCGGGACCGATGCCCAGCAGGCGCAGGGCCCGCCACAACAGCGGACCGTCGCCGACCGGTTCGACCGCCGCGACCAGCAGCAGGGCCCGGGTGTCGGCCGGCAGCGCGTCCACGCGCCGGCGGAAGCCGTCCTCGACCCGGGTCGCCAGCGGGCCCGCGCCGGGCCCGCCGAAGCCGAACGCCAGCTCCGCCGGGGACAGGCCCCGCGGCAACTCCAGCAGGGCGAGCGGATTCCCGCCGGTCTCGGCCACGATCCGGTCCCGCACCCGGGCGTCGACCGGCCCCGGCAGCACGCCGTCCAGCAGCGCCCGGGCGTCGACGTCGGCCAGCCCGCCCAGCGCCAGCTCCGGCAGACCGGAGAAGCCCTCGTCCCGCTCGCCGTCGGTGATCCGCTCGGCGAACACCAGCGCCACCGACTCGGCGTCCAGCCGGCGCCCGACGAACGCCAGGATCCGCTGGGACATCAGGTCGAGCCACTGCGCGTCGTCGACCAGGCACAGCAGCGGCGACCCGGCCGCCGCCTCGGCGAAGAGGCCGAGCACCGCCATCCCGACCAGCAGCATCTCGGGCGGGTTCCCCGCGCTCAGGCCGAACGCGACCCGCAGCGCGTCCCGCTGCACCTCCGGCAGCCGGTCGAGCCGGGGCAGCAGCGGGGCGCACAGCTGTTGCAGGGCGGAGTAGGCGAACTCGGACTCGGCTTCGACGCCGGCCGCGCGGATGGTCTGCCACTGCTCCGCCCGCCCGGCCAGGTGGTCGAGCAGCGCCGACTTGCCGACGCCGGCCTCCCCGCGCAGCACCAGCGCCCGGCTGCGCCCGGAGCGCACCTCGTGCAGCAGGCGGTCCAGTACCTCCAACTCCCGGGCACGCCCGAGCAGCTGGTGGTTCGTGGGCTGCGGCATGGCACCTCCGGGACGAGTTCCTCCCGGAGGAGCTCCACCCATCCTACGAACACCGGGGCCTGCTGAGCTGCACGGATTCGATCATCCCCCCGGCCGCCCGGGCCGGCCCGGCGCCGAACCGCCGGTGCCACCGGCCCC
>NZ_JBHUAF010000725.1:0-1119 GCF_042789895.1 Kitasatospora sp. NPDC056783 | reverse complement strand
GCCTCCTGCCCGGGGCCGCCCTCCGGCGGGCGGACGCACGCCGACGACGCACCCGCGCGCCCGGCACCGGCCCCCCGCACCCGCGCGCCCGGCACCGGCCCCGACATTGGCATGCCGACGGCTGGCTCACCCGCACCCCGACTCCCGCCCGGCCCCGGCCCCGGCGCGCCGCTCCCGCCGCAGCGCGCTGCCCTCACCGAGCCCCCGCGCGTCCACCCCACGCCCGGCGTGCCCGCCCCTGCCGCGCTCCGGCGCGGCGGCCCACCCGCGCACCCGGGCCCCGCATCCCCCGCCCCTCTCGCTCGTTGGCCCCTACGTGTACAGCTACGACGTCTCCGCGTCCCCCGGCCGGTCCGCGACCGCCTCCCGCTCGATCCCGGGCATGCGCCCGTCCTACGACGCCGAGCACCCGCACTCCACGACGCCGATCTACGACGAGCTGTACTCCGAGTACCGGCGCCTCTTCCGCGCCCTGCCGGGCGACCGGTCGGGCGAGGAGGACCTGAAGTTCACCGGCTTCGCGGTCCGCGACGGCTACCCGCCGATCGGCGAGCAGCGCCCGTACCCGTCGGCCCAGCAGCAGGCGTTCCACACCCTGCCGGGCCAGGCACCGGGGCTCCCCCAGTTCATGCCGAGCCACCAGCACCACGGCTCGGGTCCCGCGGGCGGCAGACAGCACGGCCACGCCGTCGCCCACGCCACCGGTCACACCGGCGCCCCCGCGGCCGGTCATCCAAACACCCCTGCCGGCCGTCACGGCACCGGCCACCACCACGGCCACCCCACCGGCCACCCCACCGGTCACCCGGAGCACATCGCCCCCACACCCGTCCCCGTCCCCACCGGCGACAGCCTCGGCCGTCCGGCCACCGCGGCCCCCTCCCCGGAGCAGCCCGTCAACCCCGCCGCCCAGTTCACCAACGGGCAGGGCTGGGTCGCGGCCGGCTACCTGGGCGCGCCCCTGATGCCGGTGCCCGCGCCCACACCGCCGGCGCCGCCCGCCCCCGCCCCGGTGATGGGCACGGTCACCGGCGGCCCGGCCGCCAGTCCGTCCGCCCGCGGCCGCCACCGCCAGATGCTCTCGCTGCCCCCGGGCCCCACCGGCGACCGCCACTGACG
>NZ_JBHUAF010000724.1:0-1127 GCF_042789895.1 Kitasatospora sp. NPDC056783 | reverse complement strand
CCGCCGGTGGCGGTCCGCAGCCCCTTCGGCATCTGCGCAAGGAGCTCCTGATGATCGATGTCGCCACGCTGGTCGAGCAGGCCCGGGAGGGCCGGCCGCGGGCGGTCGCCCGGCTGATCACGCTGGTCGAGAACGCCGCGCCGCAGCTGCGGGAGGCGATGGCCGCGCTCGCGCCGTACACCGGGCGGGCGTACACGGTGGGCCTCACCGGCTCGCCCGGGGTCGGCAAGTCCACCTCCACCTCGGCGCTGGTCTCCGCCTACCGGCGGCTCGGCAAGCGGGTCGGGGTGCTGGCCGTCGACCCGTCCTCGCCGTTCTCCGGCGGCGCGCTGCTGGGCGACCGGGTCCGGATGCAGGACCACGCCACCGACTCGGAGGTGTTCATCCGCTCGATGGCCACCCGGGGCCACCTCGGCGGGCTCTCCTGGGCGGCGCCGCAGGCGCTGCGGGTGCTGGACGCGGCCGGCTGCGATGTGATCCTGGTCGAGACCGTCGGGGTGGGCCAGTCCGAGGTGGAGGTCGCCGCCCAGGCCGACACCACCGTGGTGCTGCTGGCCCCGGGGATGGGCGACGGCATCCAGGCGGCCAAGGCCGGAATCCTGGAGATCGGCGACGTCTTCGTGGTCAACAAGGCCGACCGGGACGGCGCCGACGCCACCGCGCGGGAGCTCAACCACATGCTGGGCCTCGGCGAGGCCCGGGAGCCGGGGGACTGGCGCCCGCCGATCGTCAAGACCGTCGCGGCGCGCGGCGAGGGCGTGGACGAGGTGGTCGAGGCGCTGGAGAAGCACCGCGCCTGGCTGGAGGAGCACGGTGAACTGGCCGCGCGCCGCCGCCGCCGGGCCGCCCAGGAGATCGAGGCGATCGCCCTGGCCGAACTGCGCGCCCGGATCGGCGACCTGCGCGGCGACCGGCACCTCGCCGCTCTGGCCGAGCGGGTCGCCGACGGCGGCCTCGACCCGTACGGCGCCGCCGACGAACTCGTCGCCGGCCTGACCGCGAGCTGAGCCGGGCCCCTCGGCGAACGGCTTCCGCGCGGGAAGTCGGCTCGGCCGACTTCCTACGCAAAATGCGAGAGCGGTTCTTCGGGTTGGGCTCATGCCTGAGGACATGAGCCCAACCCACCA
>NZ_JBHUAF010000723.1:0-1134 GCF_042789895.1 Kitasatospora sp. NPDC056783 | reverse complement strand
GCACCCGAGTCCGCGCGTCTGCGCTTCGGCCGCCGCCTACGGCACTGGCGCGAGGCCCGCGGTCTCAGCCAGGCCGAGTTCGGCCGGCTGCTCGGCTACCACGACTCACTGATCAGCCGGGTGGAGAACGCCCGCCGCTGGCCGCCGCCCGGAATGCCCGCCAGGGCCGATGAACTCCTGCTCACCGAGGGCGAGTTGGCGGACCTCTGGCAGGCTGTCCGGCGGGAACGCGAACGGCTCGGCGAACGCGCCGCCGCCCGGCCGCCGCTCGCCCCCGGCACCGCCCCACCGGACGCCGCCACCGTCGAGGTGCTCGCCCACCTGCTCGCCGTCTACCGCGCCGCCGCGGTCCGGATCGGCGGCGAGGAGTTCGCCGCCGTCCTGGAACACCACGCCCACACCCTGCTCGGCCGACCGCGCTCCGACCCGCGCGAGCACCTCACCGCCGGCCGCTCGCTCGCCGCCCAGTACGCCGAGCTCGCCGGCTGGGCCCACTTCGAGGGCGACCGCCACGCCCGCGCGCTCAGCTGGTACGCCACCGGTCTGGAACGGGCCCGCGCCAGCGGCGACCGGGCCACCGCGACCGCGCTGCTCGCTCGGCAGAGCACCCTGTACTGGTGGCACGGCGACCCGGCCACCGCGCTCGCCCTGGCCGAGGCCGCCCGGGCCGCCTCCCCTCCGCTGCCGGGGCTGCGCGCCTGGTCCGCCGTCGCCCAGGCCCACGCCCACGCGCTGGCCGGCCGGGCCCCGCAGGTGCGCCGGACGCTGGCGGACGCCCGGCGGCTGACCGACGCCGCGCTGCGCTCCGGCGACCCGACGCCGTGGTCGGCGCGGGCCGACCTGGTGCTGGCCGTGGCGCACGGCACCTGCCACCGGGACCTCGCCGTCCGCACCGGCCGCACCGCGCACGCCCGCGCCGCGGCGGCCCGGCTGGAGGACGCGCTGCGGCTCCTCGATCCGGCCGCCCACCCACGCGACCACGCCCTGATCACCGCCCGCCTCGCCGGAGCCCACGCCCTCGCCGGCCGGGCCGAGGCCGCCGCTCCGGCCCACAAACCGAACAGGACCCAGGGCAAAAAGGTGGCGACCGTCACTAGGGCGGTCAGACGTGGATCACTCGTGATCGAGGCCGCG
>NZ_JBHUAF010000722.1:0-1148 GCF_042789895.1 Kitasatospora sp. NPDC056783 | reverse complement strand
GGGCAGCAGCCCGCGCCGGCCGTCGGCGTTGGCACTGGCCGCGCTTCCTTCAACGTCAGGCGACAGCACCGCAAACTGCCTTATTCGTGAGAGATTCCGCTCAAGCAACGCGGGAGTAGGTGCACCAGTACGACCGCAGCGGCGGCCGCCAGTTACTCGGCTCCTTGTCATCTGGCTCACTGCCGACGTCGTGGCCACCGTGGGCAGAGGCGACGTCCGCTGGCTGTCCACTCCACGTGCGCGAGCCCAAGACCGAGGCCAGCCGCGCCTGGGTTAGCCTCTCCCCCAAGGCCATGACCGTCACCCAGACGGCCAGCTCGAAGGCCTGGTCTTCGCCCATGCAGACGGATCGACGCTGCGGCTCCAGTGGGTCCTCGACGAGCTCCGCAAACCCACCCACCGAACTCTGGCCCCCGAAGATCGGGCTGCACAAGCCCACGAAAACGAGAATCATTCAACTGATGCCCCGTAGGCGGTCCGCGGGCCAGGACTTCCAGAGCAGACCGGGGAGTCCCCAGCTCGGAGCCCTCCGCGCCCCGACCAGCCAAGTCGGCGCCAAAAGGACAGCCAGGCCTTTCTGCGATGGCTGGCGGCCCCGTCGACGCGGTCCTCGCCAACGCCGGTGTGATGATGCTTCTGCCGGAGCGACGGGTCAACGCACACGGCTGGGAAGTGCAGCTGACGACCAACTACCTCGGCCACTTCGCACTGGTCCACGGGCTGCCCGCAGCGCTCCGGGCCTCCGAGAATCCGCACGTCGTGACCGTCAACTCCGGTGCGCAGCGGCTGCACGGCTTCGACTTCGACAACCAGCAGTTCGAACGCCGCCCGAGCGACCCCATGGTCGCCTACGCGCAGACGAAGACGGCCGACGTCCTGCTCGCCGTCGGGACTGGCCTCCGCTGGGCGCGGGACGGCATTGTCGCCAACTCCTGTGGGTCCGGGTAGATCCACACCAACCTGACACGCCGCCATGCAGACGCTCGGCGCCATGGACGAGGCGGGGAACCTGCTGACTCCGGACCATTACAAGACCCCCGCGCAGGGGACGACCACTAGTACTCCAGCCGCACTTCGTGATCAGGTGGCGAGTCTGCGCTGGTAGTGGCTGTGGCGGGCTCGTCCCTGGTGCGTCCGGCGCCATATCG
>NZ_JBHUAF010000721.1:0-1153 GCF_042789895.1 Kitasatospora sp. NPDC056783 | reverse complement strand
TTCGATCTCTTCCGTATCTCCGAGGAGCACGAGATGCTCCGTGAGGCGGTGCGTTCGCTGGCCGAGGCGAAGATCGCTCCGTTCGCGGCGGAGGTGGACGAGCTGGGGCGGTTCCCGCAGGAGGCGTTGGAGGCGCTGCGGGGCAGTGACCTGCACGCGGTGCACGTGCCGGAGGAGTACGGCGGTGCGGGGGCGGACGCGCTGGCGACGGTGATCGTGATCGAGGAGGTGGCGCGGGTGTGTGCGTCGTCCTCGTTGATCCCGGCGGTGAACAAGCTGGGGTCGCTGCCGGTGCAGTTGTCGGGTTCGGAGGAGCTGAAGGCGCGGTATCTGGGGGCGCTGGCGCGGGGTGAGGGGATGTTCTCGTACTGCCTGTCGGAGCCGGAGGCGGGCAGTGACGCGGCGGGGATGCGGACCCGGGCGGTGCGGGACGGGGATTTCTGGGTGCTGAACGGTGTGAAGCGCTGGATCACCAACGCGGGGGTGTCGGAGTTCTACACGGTGATGGCGGTGACGGACCCGGAGAAGCGGTCGAAGGGCATCTCGGCGTTCGTGGTGGAGAAGGGCGACGAGGGGGTGTCGTTCGGTGCGCCGGAGAAGAAGCTGGGGATCAAGGGTTCGCCGACGCGTGAGGTGTACTTCGACAATGTGCGGGTTCCGGCGGAGCGGATGATCGGTGCGGAGGGGACGGGGTTCGCGACGGCGATGCGGACGCTGGACCACACGCGGGTGACGATCGCGGCGCAGGCGGTGGGGATCGCGCAGGGGGCGCTGGATTACGCGAAGGGGTATGTGAAGGAGCGTCGGCAGTTCGGGAAGGCGATCGCGGAGTTCCAGGGTGTGCAGTTCATGCTGGCGGACATGGCGATGAAGCTGGAGGCGGCGCGGCAGCTGACGTACGCGGCGGCGGCGAGGTCGCAGCGTGGGGACGGGGATCTGACGTTCTTCGGGGCGGCGGCGAAGTGTTACGCGTCGGACGCGGCGATGGAGATCACGACGGACGCGGTGCAGTTGCTGGGTGGGTACGGGTACACGCGGGATTACCCGGTGGAGCGGATGATGCGGGACGCGAAGATCACGCAGATCTACGAGGGGACGAACCAGGTGCAGCGGATCGTGATGGCCCGCAACCTCCCGTAACCCCTCCCGAGAC
>NZ_JBHUAF010000720.1:0-1167 GCF_042789895.1 Kitasatospora sp. NPDC056783 | reverse complement strand
CCCCGAGCTGGCCCACACCGGCGCCTCCTCCACCAACACCTTCCTCGGCCTCACCTCCGCCGCCCTCCTCGCCCTCGGGGCCGGCGTCCTGATCGCCGTCCGCCGGCTCCGCCACCAGCACTGACCGACCGCCGGCGGGCGCGCGTCCGCCCGGCGCCCGCCGGCCGTCCCGGCCCGGCCTCTAACGGGCAACCGTGCCGCCGTTCAGCACCACCTACCCACCCACACCACCAGCACGATGACCTCGGGGGATTTCTGTCATGCGCACGTCCACCATTGCCCGTTCCGCGAAGAACAACCGCACGTCCTCCGGCCGCCGCCGCCTCGCCACCCTGGCCGCCACCGCCGTCCTCGTGGGCGGCGTCCAGCTCCTCGCCACCGACACCGCCTGGGCCTGCGGCGCCCCGGACGACGCCCCGGTCACCGCCCCCGCGAAGCCGTCCCCAGCGGACGAGAAGGACGGGTCCGTCGAGGTGCACGGCCAGGGCGCCACCACCAAGTTCCTCAAGGCCCCCGGCACGATCGAGGCCGGCGGCGCCAAGGTGGAGTTCGAGGTGCAGTTCTTCAACGGGACCGGCGCCGACTACCACCGGGTCGTCCCGAGCATCGCGTTCTTCAACCCGCAGGGCGCCACCCCGAAGGCCTCCCAGGTCACCGCCGAGATCATGGTGCGCGGCGGGTGGCAGCGCGCGGCGCTGCAGCACGGCTGCGACCCGGCGATCGGCGCCACCTTCGGGTCCGCGGGCGGGCCGCTCGCCGACGGCCACGCCGTCCGCTACCGCTTCCGGGTCGGTCTCTCCGCCGACGTGGCCAAGGACGTCGACGGACTCCAGGTGATCGTCTCCCCCAGCAACGGCCGCGGCGCGATCACCGAGGTCAAGGTCGCGCACCCGAAGGCCCCCGCGAAGCCGACCACCCCGGCGAAGCCCGCGCCGACCAAGTCCACGCCGACCAAGTCCGCCGAGCCGGCCCCGGCCAAGCCCGCCGCCGACAAGACCGCCACCCCCGCCCCGGCCGCCGAGACCCCGAAGGCGACGACCCCGACCGCCGCCCCGGCCACCACCGCCCCGGCGGGCACCCCCGAGCTGGCCCACACCGGCGCCTCCTCCCGCAACAGCCTCCTGGCCCTCGGTTCCGCCGCCCTCCTCGCCCTCGGGGTCGGCGTCC
>NZ_JBHUAF010000719.1:0-1170 GCF_042789895.1 Kitasatospora sp. NPDC056783 | reverse complement strand
GACGTACCGCATCGTCGTGGCGATCCAGGAACGTCCCAAAATCTCCTGAATTGCGACCAAGTCCAGGCCGCCCGAGTAGAGCTCGGACGCGCAGAAGTGCCGCAGGACGTGTGGCGTCAATTTCTCTGCCCAGCCGGGAAGATGAGCCTCGACTGCGGCGGCCAGGCCGTTCCGCAGGGCGTCGTCGCCCACCCGACACGAGGATCCGTCGGCGTTCCTGCGTTCGGAGGGGAACAGCGGGGTGCCAGGGCGGGTGTGGTCGTCGTCGAACTGGCCCCAGACGTCCTCGATGAACCACCGCAGGGTCCGGTCCGCACCGTTGATCAGTGGCACCATCCGCTCGCGCGGCCCGGAGCCGCGGGCGCCCTTGCCATGGCGGACGTGGAGCTTGCCGAACCGGCCCAGGTGCCACTTGATGTCGGTGAGGTCGAGCCCGCACGCCTCGCTGACCCGCAGCCCAACCTGGGACATCAGCTTCGCGGCGGTGTAGTTCCTCGCGGTTGGGGCGCACTTGCGGCAGGTCGCCAGCTCGGCGCCCCAGCCGGTGAACAGCCGGCCGACCTCCGGGGCGGTCGGCGGGATCCGCAGCTGGGCGTCCTTGGAACCGTGCGGGCGGTTCATCTCGTCGATCGGGCACTCGACGACCCGGCCGGTCATCCGGTGGATCTCGACCTTGTGCCGCAGCTCCAGGAACAGGAAGTACGTGCTCAGGGCCTGGGAGCGGGCCAGGCGGGTGCCACTGGGCGAGCCCCGCAGCACCCGCCCGAAGTACGCGTCCGCGTCGGCGGGCTCCAAGTCCCACAGCGGCCGGCCGAACCAGGTCCGCACCTGCTCCAAGTGCCCGACGTCCCCGCGGATCGTGCCGTCCGTCAGCCCCGCCGAGGCTCGTGCGAGCACGAATCCGGCCAGCACGTCGGTCTCGAACCGCTCCAGCTCCTCCGCCGAGACCGGATCCCGGTACTCGCGCAGGTCCCGCACCACCGCCAGCGCCGCCAACTCGCGCCTCCTCGCCTTCGACCGGACCGCAGATCGGTCGCACAAGCTGAGAACGCTTCAGGAATCCCGAAGTTACGTCACAGCCCAGCGGAGCACTCGAAGGAGGAAGAAGCCCCTGGCCACGGCCTCGGTCACTCAGCGGGGCTCAGGAGAACTCGCGGGATGTCGCACAGT
>NZ_JBHUAF010000718.1:0-1174 GCF_042789895.1 Kitasatospora sp. NPDC056783 | reverse complement strand
CGGAGTACAGACCCCGCCCCATCCCCGCCCACTGACCACCCTGACCGGAGAACACGAACGCCGACCCGCCCGGAGAGGCAGTGCCCGTGACGATTCCGGCCTCTCCGGCGATCAGCGTGTCCAGGCCGGACGGGTCCGTCAGCACGGCACGGTGCGGGAACCGGGCCCGCGCGGCCAGGTCCGCGGCCACCTCGGCCGGTGTGACCTCGGGGTGCTCGGCGAGGAACCCGCGCAGCCTGCGGGCCTGGTCGCGCAGGGCCTCGTCCGACTTCGCCGACAGCAGCCACGGCACCGGCACGACGGCCGCAGGGACGGGCGCGGAAGCGGGATCGTGGGCGGGCGACTCCGGTGCCTCCAGGATCACGTGCGCGTTCGTCCCGCTGATGCCGAACGCCGACACACCGGCACGGCGGGGACGCCCCGTCTCCGGCCACGGCCGGGCCTCGGTCAGCAGCCGGAGGTTTCCGGACTCCCAGTCGACGTGCGAGCTCGGCGCGTCGACATGCAGCGTCGGCGGCAACTGCCCGTGCCGCATCGCCATGACCATCTTGATCACACCGGCCACACCGGCCGCCGCCTGGGTGTGGCCGATGTTCGACTTCACCGAACCCAGCCACAACGGCTCCACCCGCCCCTGACCGTACGTCGCCAGCAGCGCCTGCGCCTCGATGGGATCACCGAGCGTGGTCCCGGTGCCGTGCGCCTCCACCGCGTCCACCTCGGACGCCGCCAACCCGGCATTGGCGAGAGCCTGACGGATCACCCGCTCCTGCGACGGACCATTCGGCGCGGTCAGCCCGTTCGACGCGCCGTCCTGGTTCACCGCCGAACCCCGCACCACCGCCAGCACCCGGTGCCCGTTGCGCCGGGCGTCCGACAACCGCTCCAGCAACACGACACCAGCGCCCTCACCCCACGCCGTACCATCGGCCGCCTCCGCGAACGCCTTCACCCGCCCATCGGCCGCGAGCCCCCGCTGCCGCGAGAACTCGACGAACCCCGCCGGCGTCGCCATCACCGTCACCCCGCCGGCCAGGGCCAGCGAGCACTCCCCCGAGCGCAGCGCCTGCGCCGCCAGATGGATCGCCACCAGCGACGACGAACACGCCGTGTCCACCGACACCGCCGGACCCTCCAGCCCCAGCAGGTACGACACCCGCCCGGAGGTCACACT
>NZ_JBHUAF010000717.1:0-1174 GCF_042789895.1 Kitasatospora sp. NPDC056783 | reverse complement strand
CTGAGGACAAGCCCTCGGCCTATTAGTACCGGTCAACTCCACCCCTCACAGGGCTTCCATATCCGGCCTATCAACCCAGTCGTCTACTGGGAGCCTTACCCTCTCAAGGAGGTGGGAGTGCTCATCTCGAAGCAGGCTTCCCGCTTAGATGCTTTCAGCGGTTATCCCTCCCGAACGTAGCCAACCAGCCATGCCCTTGGCAGGACAACTGGCACACCAGAGGTTCGTCCGTCCCGGTCCTCTCGTACTAGGGACAGCCCTTCTCAACACTCCTACGCGCACAGCGGATAGGGACCGAACTGTCTCACGACGTTCTAAACCCAGCTCGCGTACCGCTTTAATGGGCGAACAGCCCAACCCTTGGGACCTACTCCAGCCCCAGGATGCGACGAGCCGACATCGAGGTGCCAAACCATCCCGTCGATATGGACTCTTGGGGAAGATCAGCCTGTTATCCCCGGGGTACCTTTTATCCGTTGAGCGACGGCGCTTCCACAAGCCACCGCCGGATCACTAGTCCCTACTTTCGTACCTGCTCGACCCGTCAGTCTCACAGTCAAGCTCCCTTGTGCACTTACACTCAACACCTGATTGCCAACCAGGCTGAGGGAACCTTTGGGCGCCTCCGTTACTCTTTAGGAGGCAACCGCCCCAGTTAAACTACCCACCAGACACTGTCCCTGATCCGGATCACGGACCGAGGTTAGACATCCAGCACGACCAGAGTGGTATTTCAACGGCGACTCCACAACAACTGGCGTTGCTGCTTCAAAGTCTCCCACCTATCCTACACAAGCCGAACCGAACACCAATATCAAGCTATAGTAAAGGTCCCGGGGTCTTTCCGTCCTGCTGCGCGAAACGAGCATCTTTACTCGTAATGCAATTTCACCGGGCCTATGGTTGAGACAGTCGAGAAGTCGTTACGCCATTCGTGCAGGTCGGAACTTACCCGACAAGGAATTTCGCTACCTTAGGATGGTTATAGTTACCACCGCCGTTTACTGGCGCTTAAGTTCTCAGCTTCGCCCCACCGAAGTGGAGCTAACCGGTCCCCTTAACGTTCCAGCACCGGGCAGGCGTCAGTCCGTATACATCGCCTTACGGCTTCGCACGGACCTGTGTTTTTAGTAAACAGTCGCTTCTCGCTGGTCTCTGCGGCCACCCCCAGCTC
>NZ_JBHUAF010000716.1:0-1206 GCF_042789895.1 Kitasatospora sp. NPDC056783 | reverse complement strand
GCCTCACGGCGTTGCCTGGGGGACCGCTCAGCTCTTGTCGGCGTCGCTCTCGGCGGCGGCCTCGGCCTTGGTGTCCTTCTGCTCGGCGTCCTTCTTCTCGGCGTCCTCGGCCTTGGTCTTCTCGGCCTCGGTGCCCTGGGCACGCTCGGGGACCACGCCGTCGAACTCCTCGTCGATCTCGAGGTCGTCCTCGTCGTAGTACTCCTCGACGTCCTCCTCGTCCTCGAAGATCACGCGGTCGTCGGCGTTGTCGCCGCCACCGCGCTTCTTCGCCGAGGTGTCGGCCGACTCGGTCTCGTCCTCGGCCAGCTCCGGGTCGAGCGCGTCGGTGAACTCCACGCCGTCGATCTCGGCCAGCCGCTCGGAGGCGTTGGTGCTGCCCTCGGTGTCGGCCTCGGCCGCCTTGGCGAACCAGTCACGGGCCTCGTCGGCCCGGCCGGCCGCGATCAGGGCCTCGGCGTAGGCGTACCGCAGGCGCGCGGTCCACGGGTGCACCGCGCTGGAGGCCAGCTCCGGGCTCTGCAGCGTGACCACGGCCGCGTCGTACTGCTCCATGTCGCTGCGGGCACCGGCCGCCACCAGGCGCATCTCGACCTGACCGGCCTTGTCCAGCTGCTTCACCTCGGGCTCGCCGGCCATGGCCAGCGCCCGCTCCGGACGGCCGAGACCGCGCTCGCAGTCGGCCATCACGGGCCACAGGTCCGCCCGGCCGGTCATCCGACGGGCGGCGCGGAACTCGGTCAGCGCCTCGGAATAGCGCTGCGTCATGTACGAGGCGAAACCGGCCGCCTCACGCACGGCCGCCACGCGGGAGGCCAGACGGAGCGCGACGCGCGAGTACTGGTAGGCCTCCTCCGGCTCGCTGTCGAGCAGGCGGGCCACCATCACCAGGTTGCGGGCGACATCGTCCGCGAGGGTCTTGGGCAGGCTCTTGAGCTCCTGGCGCACATCCGCGTCCAGCTCAAAACCGGTGACGTCCTCCGGGATCGGCAGACGCTTGACGGGCTCGTAGTTGCCCCGACGGTCGTCGTAGTCACGGCCGCCGCGGTCGTCACGGCGGTCGCCACCGCGGTAGCCGCCGCCCTGGCGGTCGTCACGGCGGAACCCACCGCGGTCGCCGCCACGGTCGTCGCGACGGAAACCGCCACGGTCGCCGCGGTCGCGGTAGAAGCCACCGCCGGCGGGGCGGTCGTCACGACGGAAACC
>NZ_JBHUAF010000715.1:0-1232 GCF_042789895.1 Kitasatospora sp. NPDC056783 | reverse complement strand
CTAGTGCCGCATCAGGCAACGTTCGCCCTGGTGACGACCTCGCGTAGTCGTTCGTCGGCGGCGTGCTTGTTTCGCCAGATGATGTAGCGGCGGATCATGCTGCCCTGTTCCTTGTGGCTGGCATGGTCGGTGCCGTCGAGGGCGAAGTAGCGCAGGGCGGTGAACTGGGCCTCGATCCGGTTGAGCCAGGAGCTGTTGGTCGGGGTGTAGGCGATCTCCACGTTGTTCGCCGCGGCCCACGTCCCGACCCTCTGACAGCGCTTCGTCGTCAGGTGCGGCGAGTAGTTGTCGCAGACGATGGCGATGCGCACGTGCGCCGGGTGCAGCGAGCGCAGGTAGCGGCAGAACTCCAGGAACTTGGAGCGGTTCTTGGTCTTCTTGATGTGGCCGTAGAGCTGGTCCTTGGCGAGGTCGTAGGCGGCAAACAGGTGCCGAACCCCGTGCGGGCGGGTGTAGGTCGCCCGCCGTCTCGGCCTCGGCTCGCGGTCGGGGTCCTTGTGCCTCCCGCCGCGTTCGGCCCACTGTCGGCCGGGGTGGGGCTGGAGGTTGAGCGGCCCGAACTCGTCCAGGCAGAAGACGACTTCGGGCTCGCCTTCCTCGGGTATGACCTCGCCGTCGGCGATCGCGTAGAGGTGTTCGACCCGGGCCTTCTTGGCCGCGTAGTCGGGGTCGCGAGAGGCCTTCCAGGTCTTCACGCGTTGAAACGAGACGCCCTCCTCGCGGAGCAGGACCCGAAGGCCCTCGTGGCTGATGTCGTCGACCACCCCCTCGGCGACCAGGAAGTCGGCCAGCTTGGCCAGACTCCAGGTCGAGAAGGGCAGGCCGTGCTCGGCCGGCTTGGACTTGGCGATCTTCTTGATCTCCCGGCGCTCGGGCAGCGTGAACGT
Organism: Kitasatospora sp. NPDC056783; assembly: GCF_042789895.1. Lineage (NCBI taxonomy): Bacteria > Bacillati > Actinomycetota > Actinomycetes > Kitasatosporales > Streptomycetaceae > Kitasatospora > Kitasatospora sp. NPDC056783. Next base: position 345 of record NZ_JBHUAF010000715.1, on the reverse strand, counting down.
CCTCGGCCGTCCACCCTTGTACTTCGGGTAGAGCGAGTCGAAGCCGTCGGCGTTGAAGTTGTGGATCACGTCCCGGACGCGGTCAGTGCTGGTGAACGTGACCTCGGCGATTTTCGCCACGGGCATGCGCTGGGCGGAGAGCAGCACCATTTGGGCCCGCCGCCAGGTCACCACCGAACCGGTGCCTCTGCGGATGATCCGCAGCAGCCGTCTGCCCTCGTCGTCATCGATCTCCCGGACCTGCACGCGTTCAGCCACGTGATCATTCTGACCGCCCGGAGCCGCCAGCCGCAGCACCCGGGCGCCTGGTCACAAGAGGGCGAACGTTGTCTGATGCGGCACTAG
>NZ_JBHUAF010000714.1:0-1237 GCF_042789895.1 Kitasatospora sp. NPDC056783 | reverse complement strand
GCCCAGCGCCTGGTGCTGGCGGAGTCGACGGTCAAGACGCACGTCAGCCGGGTGCTGTCGAAGATCGGAGCCCGGGACCGCGTCCAGGCCGTGATCTTCGCCTACGACCGCGGACTGACCCGCCCCCAGCCTCCGGTCTGACGGCCCCGGCGGGCGCCTCCGGGGCCGCCGCGAGGAGCGCCGGGGCCGCTGCCCCATGCGCCCGGGACAACGGGTGGAGCAGACTTCAACCATCCGGAGGGGCCCGGCGTGGAGAGGGCGGACATGGCTGCGGAGAGCACGCGTACAGGCTGGTGGCGGCCGCGGTCCGACCACGCGGAGCGGCAGCTGGCCGCGGCCGGACTGGTCGCGCTCCTCTGCCTGGCGGCGGGCGGCCTGTGGGCCGGGTACGTGGTGAGCCACCTGGGCGCGCCCGGGGTCTCGGTGCCCGCCCACAACCTGGCCAAGCTCGGCTACGGCCTCGCCGCCGTCGCCGGCGGGGTGCTGCTGCACGCCCACCGGCCCGGCAACCAGCTCGGCTGGGCGTTGCTCGCCTACGGGACGGCGTTGATCGTCCCGCTCGCCGCCCAGACGCCGCTCTGGGTCGAGGGAGGCGACCCGCGCGCGGTCGGGGCCGTGGTGGTCCTGGTGTCGGTGGGCTTCACCGTCAGCGGCTCGCTGTGGCACGCGCTGCCGCTGTGGCTGCCGGACGGGACGCTGCCGAGCCGGCGGTGGTGGTTCGCGATCGGCGCCGTGGCCCTGTGGCGGCTGCCCCCGGCCGGCTTCTCCTTCTACGGGCACACCGTGTTCGGCCAACCCAACCCGTTCGCCGGCACCGCCCTGGCGAACTGGCTGCGGGCCTTCAACGGCCGGATGATCGACGCCCAGCTCGCCGTGTTCGTCGCGCTGACGGTCCTGGTGATGCTCGTCCCGCTCACCCGGATGCGCGGGGTGTCCCGGCGGCGCCGGCAGGACGTGCTGATCGGTCTGGGCGTGTACCTCCTGTGGGGCGGGGCCGAATTCGGCTACTACTTCGACCACGAGAGCACGCCCTCGTACATCGCGTACGCGATCACCTCGGCGCTGTGGACCGTTACCCTGGCCGCCGTCGTGGTCCGGGACGGGTCCTGGAGGCTCGACCGGGCCGCCCGGCGGGTGCTGGTCGGCCTGGTGGTGGCGGCCGGGCTGGCGGTGCTGTTCGTGGTGGTGGCCTGTGTGCTCTCGACCATGTGGATCCCCGGTCGCGGCCTCGGGGCGC
>NZ_JBHUAF010000713.1:0-1256 GCF_042789895.1 Kitasatospora sp. NPDC056783 | reverse complement strand
CCTTCCAGATGCGCACGCCGATCTGGTGCCGCACCCAGGCCGCTGAGGTCGGCGAAGCCTGCGGCATGGTGATCGGCCAGCTGCTGGAGGTCAACGCGATCTACCGGCTCCGCGCCGCCCAAGGAGTGATCGCCCTGCGTAAGAAGTACGGCGACGGCAGGCTGGAGGCCGCCTGCGCGAAGGCCATCACGGTCGGCGACCCGTCCTACCGCACCATCAAGGGCATCCTGATCGCCGGCACCGAAACCGACCCAGAGCCGGAAACCGGCGACGCCGGAGCCGCGGCCTTCCTCCACGGGCCCCAGCAGCTGTTCGCCTCCGCCATCCCCACCCGGACGCAGGACGAACTCCGCGGTGACCAGGGTTGCGACGACAGCCAGGAGGCCGTCCGATGAGTGTGATGAACACGGCTCTGCGCGAGTCCCTGAAAGCGCTTCGGCTGTCCGGGATGCTGGAGACCCTCGACGCCCGCCTGCTTCAGGCCCACGGCGGTGAGCTCGGGCATCTGGACTTCCTCCAGGTCCTCTGCCAGGACGAGATCACCCGCCGCGAGACAGTGGCCTTCCAACGCCGCCCGCAGGGAGCGAAGTTCGAGCAGCAGGTCACCCTGGAGGAGTTCGACTTCGCAGCCTCCTCGAAACTGCCCGCGGCCCAGATCCGCGACCTGGCCGCCCTGCGCTGGCTCCACGCCGGCGAGTCCGTAATTTTGTTCGGTCCGGTCGGGGTCGGCAAGACCCACATCGCCCAGGCCTTGGGCCACCTGGCCATCCGTCAGGGCGCCAATGTCCGCTTCGCGAAGACGAGCCGGATCCTGGCTGACCTGGCCGGCGGCCACGCGGACCGCACCTGGGACAAGCGGATCCGAGAACTGATCCGCCCCGATGTCCTCATCCTCGACGACTTCGCGATGCGCCAGCTCACCGCGGCCCAGGCCGACGACCTCTACGAGCTGGTCAGCGAGCGGCAGGGCCGGTCCCTGATCATCACCAGCAACCGGGCGCCCAGCGACTGGTATCCGCTCTTCCCCAACCCCGTCGTCGCCGAGTCGCTCCTGGACCGGCTGATCAACACCAGCCACCAGGTCATCATGAACGGCCCCAGCTACCGGCCGAACAAGCGACCCAAGAACCCCACCGACAAGCCCGACAAGCCTCCGATCAAGTAGGGGAAATCCGGTGGACGTCCTCGGGATACTGCCCTCATGGCCGTCACCCAGCAGCTTGCCCGAGTCCCGGCGGAGTACCTCGCCGCCTGCC
>NZ_JBHUAF010000712.1:827-1275 GCF_042789895.1 Kitasatospora sp. NPDC056783 | reverse complement strand
GCGGGCGACGAAGTCGCAGTCGTGGCTGGTGAGGGCGATGGCGATGGCGCCGCGGTCGGCGAGGTCGCGGAGCAGGTCGGCGATGTCGTCGCGCAGGGCGGTGTCCAGACCGGCGGTGGGTTCGTCGAGGAGGAGGATCGCGGGGCGGCGGGCGAGCGCGCGGGCGAGGGCGACGCGCCGCTGCTGTCCGCCGGACAGGCTCGCGGTCCGGCGGCGTTCGATTCCTTCGTCGACCGGCAGGCGGACGGCGCGCAGCAGGTCCGTCACCCGGGTCCGGCGGCGTCGCGGGGAGGTCTCGGCGATGAGCCGCTCGACGCGCATGCGGGGGTTGAGTCCGGAGCCCGGGTCCTGGCCGACGAAGGCGAGGTCGTGGCGGCGGATCCGGCGCAGTTCCTCGGGCGGGAGCGCGAGGAGGTCGTGGCCGAGGACGGTGAGGCTCCCGGCGGTG
>NZ_JBHUAF010000712.1:523-817 GCF_042789895.1 Kitasatospora sp. NPDC056783 | reverse complement strand
AGAGCCTGCGCCGTGCCTGCACCCTGGCCCTGCCAGTCACCCTCGTAGCCGCCCTGGCCGCCGGGGCCCGCTTGCGCAGCAGGGTCGTCTTGCCGGCGCCGGAGGGCCCGGTGATGGCGGTGACGCGGCCGGGGGTGAGGGTGAGGGTGGCGTCGGCGAGCAGCGGGGTGTCCCCGAGGGCGACGGACAGGCCCGTGGCACGGGCGGCGGGGCCGCCGGCACGAGCGGCGGGGCCCGCGGCGCTCGGAGCGGGGTCGGTGGCGCTCAGGGCGGGGTCGGTGGCGCTCAGGGCGG
>NZ_JBHUAF010000712.1:0-513 GCF_042789895.1 Kitasatospora sp. NPDC056783 | reverse complement strand
GCCCCGCCCCCTGCCCCCGGGGGGGGTCGGCCCCGGGGGGGGGGGGGGGGGCGGGGGGGGGGGGGGCCCCCCCCGGGGGGGGCCGGGGGGGGGGGGGGGGGGGCGGCGAGGGCTTCGGCGGCGAGGTTGACGCTGATGGCGAGCAGGCCGATGGCGAGGCACGGGGCGCCGACGGCCCACGGGTTCAGGGTGATCCCGGCGGCGTTCTCGCGGATCATCAGCGCCCAGTCCGCTTCCGGCGGTTGGGGGCCGAGCTGGAGGAAGGCGGCGACCGAGACGATGTAGACGCCTTCGACGAAGCGCAGGCCGAACAGGGCGAGGACGGTGGAGCGCAGGTTGGGCAGGACCTCGTGGACGGTGAGGTGCCAGAGGTTCTCGCCGCCCGCGGCGGCGGCTTCGACGAAACCGGCGGTCGCGAGGGGCGCCGCCGCGGCGGCGACGATCCGTACCGCGTAGGGGATGCCCAGCAGGACGGCGGCGGCCGCGACGGCGAGGCGCCCGCCGCCGGGCCCG
>NZ_JBHUAF010000711.1:0-1331 GCF_042789895.1 Kitasatospora sp. NPDC056783 | reverse complement strand
CCGACCCGGCCGCCGAGCCGCCGCTCTCCCACGCCCAGCAGCGGCTCTGGTTCCTGGACCGGCTGCGGCCCGGCGACCCGCGCTACAACAGCGCCGTCGCCCTGAGGTTCACCGGAGCGCTGGACCACGCGGCCCTCGCCGCCGCGCTCACCACCGTGGTGGCCCGCCACGAGGCGCTGCGCACCACCTTCGCCGAGGACGACGGCCGGCCGGTGCAGACCGTGCGGCCGGCCGGGCCGGTGGAGCTGCCGCTCCGGGAGCAGGCCGTGGGGGAGAGCCTGGACGCGATCCTGCTCCAGGAGTACTCCCGCCCCTTCGACCTCGGGCAGGGGCCGCTGCTGCGCGCCCTGCTGGTGGCCGAGCCGGCGGGCGGCCACGTGCTCCAGCTGACGGCCCATCACATCGTCACCGACGGCTGGTCGATGGGCGTCGTCCTGGACGAACTGTGCACCGCCTACGACGCCCTGGCCCGTGGCGCCGCACCCGACCTGCCCGAAGTCGCCGCCCAGTACCCGGACTTCGCGCTCTGGCAGCGCGAGCGGCTGTCCGGCGCCCGGCTGGAGGACCAACTCGCCCACTGGCGGGAGAAGCTGGCCGCAGCGGTGCCGACCGAGCTGCCGCTGGACCACCCCCGGCGCGGCGAGGAGGCCGGCCCCGGCGCCCTGCACACCTTCACCGTGCCCGCGCCGCTCACCGCCAGGCTGCGCGCCCTCGCGGCCGAACGGCAGGGCACCCTCAACACGGCGCTGGTGGCCGGCACCCAGGCGCTGCTGGCCCGCTGGTCCGGGCAGCCGGACGTCACCGTCGGCTCCCTGCTGGCCGGGCGCACCCGCACCGAGCTGGAACGGGCCGTCGGCTGCTTCGTCAACACGGTGGTGCTGCGCACCCGGGTGGAGCCCGGGGCGTCCTTCCGCGAGCTGCTCGCGGCCGCCACCGAGACCGGCAACGACGCCCTGGCGCACGGCGAGACGCCCTTCGAGCGGCTGGTCGAGGCGGTCGGCGCGCCCCGCGAGGCCGGCCGCAACCCGCTGTTCGACGTCCTGGTGCTGCTGCACCCCGCCCCGCCCGCGGCCGGCGCCCCGCACGGACTCACCACCGCCCCGGTCGCCGTGCCCCGGCAGGCCGCCACCTTCGACCTCAGCGTGGAGTTCGTCCCCGACGGCGAGGCGCTCACCGGCGTCCTGGAGTACCGCGCCGACCTCTTCGACGCGCCGACCGCCCGCCGGACGGCCGAGCAACTGCTGCGACTGCTGGAGGGCGCCGCCGCCGAGCCGGACCGGCCGCTCGCCACCCTGCCGCTGCTCTCCGACCGGGAGACCGAGCAGGTCACC
>NZ_JBHUAF010000710.1:0-1365 GCF_042789895.1 Kitasatospora sp. NPDC056783 | reverse complement strand
CCTCCACTCCGCCCGGCCGCGGCCACCGCCCCGGCCGAGCCGCACGCCCCCTCCTCCGCGTCCGCCGAACGGCACTGCGGTGCCGGGGAGGCCGCCGCACCGGCCCAGCGGCCCGCCCGCTCCGCCTCCACGCCCTCTCCCGCACCCGCCGCCGCACCCGCCGAGGACCGGACCGTCCCGGCAACCGCCCCCACGACGGGCCCGACGGCGGCCGCCGGATGCGTCACCAGGCCCAGAGTCCCCCTGCTCGTCACCGGCCGGTGGCGGATATAGCGGCTCGGCACCGACCGAGCCGCTCCGTTCCGCCAACCTCCCGACAGGAGACGAGACATGACACCCATCACCCCCCACACCGACGACCGCGCGGCCCTCACCGGCCTGGTCGGCAACACCCCGGTCCTGCGGATCGGTGAGCCGCTGGCCCCGGCGGGCCGCGGCTTCTGGGCCAAGCTGGAGGGCTTCAACCCCGGCGGCATCAAGGACCGCCCGGCCCTGCACATGGTCCAGCGGGCCCGCGACCGGGGCGAGTTGCGCCCGGGCGGCCGGATCGTGGAGTCCACCAGCGGCACGCTGGGACTGGGCCTCGCCCTGGCCGGCATGGTGTACCGCCACCCGGTCACGCTGGTCACCGACCCGGGGCTGGAGCCGGCCATGACCAGGCTGCTCACCGCGTACGGCGCCGAGGTCGAGGCCGTCGACAGCCCGCACCCGCGCGGCGGCTGGCAGCAGGCCCGGCGCGACCGGGTGGCCGAGTTGCTGACCCGCCACCCCGGCTCGTGGTGCCCGGACCAGTACAACAACCCCGACAACACCACCGCCTACACCCCGCTGGCGCTCGAACTCGCCTCCCAGCTGGGCCACCTGGACGTCCTGGTGTGCAGCGTCGGCACCGGCGGGCACTCGGCCGGCACCTCCCGGGTGCTGCGCCAGCTCTACCCGGGCCTGCGGGTGGTCGGCGTGGACACCATCGGCTCCACGATCTTCGGCCAGCCCGCCCGCACCCGGCTGATGCGCGGCCTCGGCTCCAGCATCTACCCGCGCAACGTCGCCTACGGCACCTTCGACGAGGTGCACTGGGTCGCCCCCGCCGAGGCCGTCTGGACCTGCCGGCGGCTGGCAGCCTCGCACTACGCCACCGGCGGCTGGAGCGTCGGGGCGGTCGCCCTGGTGGCCGGCTGGCTGGCCCGCACCCAGCCGGCCGGAACCCGGATCGCCGCGGTCTTCCCGGACGGGCCGCAGCGCTACCTCGGCACCGTCTACGACGACGCCTACTGCCACGCCCACGGACTCACCGGCGCCACCCCGGCCGCCGTCCTGGGCTCCGTCCGGCCGCAGACGTCGCACCGCTCCAGGCCCGCCCGGTCC
>NZ_JBHUAF010000709.1:0-1397 GCF_042789895.1 Kitasatospora sp. NPDC056783 | reverse complement strand
CGTACGGCCTTCGGCGCTCGTACGGCCTTCGGCTGGCGGTGGCCGTCGGTGGAGCGCGCTCACAGCCCGTCGTCCGGGCGTCCGGGCGGCGCCGTGCGGCGCGGCACCACGGTCATCGCCCCGAACGTGCCGCGGAAGTCGCCGGCCCGGCCGCGCGGGTGCTCGCCGCGCGGCGGCGCGCTCTCGGTCGGGCCCTCGTCCGGCGTGCTGCCGAGGGTGAGGGTGAGCCGGCCCGTGTCGTCGGCGCCGATCCGGCCGCGGATCACCGGGAGGCGCTCCACGATCCGCGAGGAGGCGGTGGCGGGCGCGTGCGGGGCGGGGTTCTCCGCCCTGTGCGGCACGGCCCGCCGCAGCCCGTCCCGGGCGGGTGCCCGGCGCGTCTCCCGGTCCGTCCCGCCGACGACCCGGGTCCGTGAAATCGTCAGCAAGGGAATTCCCTTCGGTCTGCGCGGTACCGGCCGGAGCGAAGTTTCGAAGATCCGCCAGGCGGTCGGCAATCGCACCACCGGAACTCCGTCAGATGCGCGGACGACCTGACAGGAAACCCGGCCTTTCGTTGCCGCCCGGAGGAGTTGGGGGCAGCCTCAAGGTGAATGGCGACGCGAGAAGAAAAGGGGAACGTCGATGTCGACACGATTCGCCGGCCAGGTCGTCCTGGTGACGGGGGGCGGAGAGGGAATCGGGCGGGCCGCCGCCATCGCCTTCGCCGCCGAGGGCGCCACCGTGGTGGTGGCCGGGCGCTACCTGGAGACCCTGGACGCGACCTGCGACGCGATCGCCCGCCAGGGCGGAAAGGCCGACCGGGTCGTGGCCGACCCGGCGGGCCTGGGCGAGGACGGAGCGGAATACATCATCGCCGAGACGGTGCGCCGGCACGGAACCGTCGACGTGGCCTTCAACAACGTGACCGAACTGGGCCCCACCCAGCCCGTCGGGGAAATCTGCGAAAAGGTCTGGTCGGAAACCCTGACCGCCAATCTCACCGGTGTCTGGCTGGCCATGAAGCACGAGATCGCGCACATGGAGAAGGCCGGCCACGGCGTCATCGTGAACACCGCGAGCAACATCGGCGCGCAGGGAATGCTGCCCGGGCTCGGCGCGTACGCCGCGTCGAAGGCCGCCGTCAGCGTGCTCACCCAGACCGCGGCCCGCGAGTACGCCGACCACGGCATCCGGATCAACGCCATCAGCCCCTGCCCGCTGGGCCGCGGCGCGAGCGTCGAGCAGATCGCCGACACGGTGCTCTGGCTGGCGTCCGACGACGCGTCGTACATCGTGGGCCACGACCTCGTGCTGGACCGCAAGACGACCGTGTGAACCGCCCGCACGACCCCGCGGTGCCCCGGCCCGACAGAGGCCGGGGCACCGTCGCGTTGCGCGGGGGCGCCGGCCGGCCC
>NZ_JBHUAF010000708.1:0-1415 GCF_042789895.1 Kitasatospora sp. NPDC056783 | reverse complement strand
CTGCCCGCCCTGCGCGCGGCCGGCCGGGCCGGGGCCGCCGCCGTCGCCGTCAAGCTGGACGGCCCCGGCCAGGCCGACGCGCTGCGCGAGGCCGCCACCGACGCCGGCGTCGCCCTGCTCTCGGTGCGCCGCGAGACCCGCTGGGAGCACCTGGACTCGCTGGCCCGGGCGATCATCGCCGGCCCGGACGCCCCGGACGCCCCCGGCGCCCCCGAGCCCAACGCGGGCGACCTCTTCTCCCTCGCCCAGACCGTCGCCGTGCTCACCAACGGCATCGTCTCGATCGAGGACACCTCCAGCCGGGTGCTGGCCTACTCCCGCTCCTCCGACTCCGACGAGGTCGACGACCTGCGCCGGCTGTCCATCCTCGGCTGGCAGGGCCCGGAGCCGTACCTGTCCAAACTCCGTGAGTGGGGCATCTTCCAGCACCTGCGCAGCTCGGACACCCCGATCGCGGTCGAACCGCACCCCGAGCTGGGCCTGCGCCGCCGCCTGGCGGTCGGCATCCGGGCCGGGGCGCAGCCGCTCGGCACCATCTGGGTGCAGGAGGGCGCGCAGCCGCTGGCTCCGCTGGCCGAGCAGGCCCTGGTCGGCGCCGCCCGGGTCGCGGCCGCCCAGCTGGTGCGCCGCCGCCGGGAGCTGTCCGCGGACGTCCGGCTCACCCAGACCCTGCTCACCGGCCTGCTGGAGGGCTCGACCGGCCCCCAGTCGCTCGCCACCCACCTCGGCCTGGACCTGCGCCGCCCGGCCACCGTGCTGGCCTACAGCGCCCGCACCACCGACGCGCTGCGCCGCTCCGACGTCACCGGCCTGATCTCGGTGCACACCGCCGCCCGGCACCGCACCGCGCTGCTCGCCCCGATCGAGTCCCGGGTGTACGTGCTGCTGCCGGAGCTCCCGGCCGGGCTGCCGATGACCACCGTCCGAGGCTGGGCCGCCGAGGTGGTGACGGCCGCCCGGGACCACCTCGGCGTCCCGCTGCGCGCCGCGATCGGCTCGACCGTCGAGGGCCTGGCCCAGGTGCCCGACTCCCGTGCGCAGGCGGACCGGATCCTGGACGCGATGGGCCGCGGCGGGGTGGACCTGGATGTCGCGGCGCTGATCGACGTCCAGGCGGAGGTGCTGGTCAGCGAGATGCTGGCGCTGCTCCAGGAGCGCGCTGGCCTGCGCGACCCGCGGCTGACGGCGCTCACCGAGTACGACCGTCGGCACGGCACCCGGCTGGCCGAGTCGGTGCTGGCCTGGCTGGACGCCCTCGGCGAGGTCCGGGTGGCCGCGGACGCCCTGCACATCCACCCCAACACCCTGCGCTACCGGGTGCGCCGCGCCGAGCAGTTGACCGGCATCGACCTCGCCCAGCCGCAGCAGCGGCTGCTGGCGATGCTGCAACTGCGGCTGCCCGCGGACGAGTAGTC
>NZ_JBHUAF010000707.1:0-1421 GCF_042789895.1 Kitasatospora sp. NPDC056783 | reverse complement strand
TAGTACTCCAGCCGCACTTCGTGATCGGGCCGGTTGGTTCGGGAACTGGAACGGCCACCGCGTGATCTTGGTGAGGTGTGTGGACTCTTCAAGATCGGACGGTGGCCGCGAGCCACAGCGTAGACCCTGACCGGTGGCGATCGGTGCTCGGGGAGGTGATGGCCAAGGTAGCGGGCAGGTTCGTCCGGGTCGAACCCCGCTCCACAGCCCGAGCGTTCGTCACCGGTCTGCTCTCGGATGCGGAGCGCAAGAACTGCTGGTCTCTGGCCGAGCAGGCAGGCCATGACAGGCCGGACGCAATGCAACGCCTCCTGCGCTCGGCCCGCTGGGACGCCGACGCGGTCCGCGACGACCTGCGTGACCTGGTCCTGGAGCGCCTGGGCGACCCGGACGGGGTCCTGATCGTGGACGAGACCGGGTTCCTGAAGAAGGGCGAGCACTCCGCCGGGGTCCAACGGCAGTACACCGGCACCGCAGGACGGATAGAGAACTCCCAGATAGGGGTCTTCCTCGCCTACGCATCCCCGCGCGGACGCGCGCTGATCGACCGGCGGCTCTACCTGCCCAAGGACAGCTGGTGCGCCGATGGTCCCCGTCGAACCGCGGCGGGCATACCCGAGCAGGCCGTGTTCGCGACGAAGCCGCACCTCGCCCGCAACATGATCACCGCCGCACTCGAAGCCGGCACCCCGGCCCGGTGGGTCACCGGGGACGAGGTCTACGGCCAGGACCCCGCCCTGCGCTTGGAGCTGGAGGCCCGCGGCACCGGCTACGTCCTGGCGGTATCGTGCGCGACTCGCGTCCGCATCAACAACGGCCGCACTCCGGTCCGCGCCGACACCGCCGCCGCATGCCTGCCCGAAGACGCCTGGCAGATCCGCAGTGCCGGCGCCGGCGCCAAGGGCCCACGGATCTACCGGTGGGCGTGGATCGCGCTGGACGGTGACGGCCGCCGCCGCCAACTGCTGGTCCGCCGCAACACCGCTACCGGCGAGCGGGCCTTCTACCTGTGCTTCACCCCGCAACCGACGCCTCTGTCGACCCTCGTACAGGTCGCCGGAGTGCGCTGGTCGATCGAGGAGTGTTTCCAGGCGGCCAAGGGGCAGGTCGGACTCGACCACTACCAGGTCCGGCACTTCACCTCCTGGCACCGCCATATCACCCTGGCCATGCTCGCGCTGGCCGTCCTCGCCTTCCTGGTGGCCGAAGCCGCAAGGACTCCCACAGGGCCCGGCCGCCTGCCTATCAGCCTGACCGCCAACGAGATCCGTCACCTGATGAACGCTCTGATCCTCGACCAGCCACGCTCGCCCGCCCTCGTCCTCCACTGGTCGATATGGCGCCGGACGCACCAGGGACGAGCCCGCCACAGCCACTACCAGCGCAGACTCGCCACCTGATCACGAAGTGCGGCTGGAGTA
>NZ_JBHUAF010000706.1:0-1424 GCF_042789895.1 Kitasatospora sp. NPDC056783 | reverse complement strand
GTGCTCATCGCGCCCGGCGCGTTCCGCTCCCCGGCCGTCCGGACGGCTGCCCGGTCGTACGGACGGTGCGGGAGTGGCGGGTGCGGCGCCTCGCCGGCGCCGCGGTCAGAACGGGTTGGTACAGGTGGTGACCTGCTTGGTGACGTCCAGTGCCGGGCCGGCGGTGGCGCAGATCATCCGGGGGGCGCCGGCGGTCACCCGCGGAGTGACCGCCGTGGCGGAGCCGTACCGGACGGTGGTCGCGGTGGCGACCGTCTCCCACGGGCTGCCCCAGGAGGCCTGGGTGCGGATGTCGACCCGAACCATCGTCAACTGGCCCGGTTCGGCGCTGACCTGGGCGACGCCGACGATGCCGCCGCCGTCGGCCTGGTGCGAGACGCAGGGCTGGTTGAGCACCGAGGCGCAGGCGGCCGTGTCGGTCCCGGCCGTCGCCGTGGCGGCCGTGGCCGGAGCCGCCATCAGGCCGGTGATCCCTGCCGCCACCATCGCCACAGCTGCGAAACGGATGCGCATGACGTGAACCTCCTTGGAAATTAAGGGAATCTCACTCCTTGAGATGAGTGTTGCACACATCGTGGACCTCGTCTGTGTGCGCTGCGTCACACTCATGGTGACGGTTCAACTACATGCCGCAACCATTCGCCGGCTGTTCGGCGCGCGGACGACTCGGGGCCTGACGGATGATCAGTCGGCGGGCGGCAGCACCATTCGGCGACCGGCCGTCGCCCCGCCGTCCACCGGCACCGAGGCGCCGCTCTGGTAGGCGAAGTCGTCCGAGGCCAGCGCCAGGATCGCCCGGGCGATCTCCTCCGGCTCGGCCATCCGCTCCAACCCCTCGATGTTCAACGGGCCGTAGGCCTCCTTGAACCGCGCCCAGGCCGCGTCCGGAAGGCCCGGCGGCCGGACGAAGGCGGTGTCCGTGGTGCCCGGGAGGATCGCGTTGACCCGGATGCCCCGCGTTCCGTACGCCAACGCGGCCGCCTTGACCAGCCCTTGAACCGCCCTTTTGCTCGCCGTGTACGCGCCGCCGTTCGGCCGGGCCTGCTCGGCGGCCGAGGAGGAGGTGCAGACGATCACCCCGTGGCCGGCCTTCAGCATGTGCGGGATCTGAAACTTGAGCGCCAGGAACACCCCCCGGGCGTTGGTGTCCAGCACGTCGTCCCACTCGTCCACGCTCAGCTCGTGCGGCGGCTTGGAGCTGCCGATGCCCGCGTTGTTGACCGCGATGTCCAGCCCGCCGTACCGGGCCACGACCTGTCCGGTGAACCCTTCGACCTGCGCCGGGTCGCGCACGTCGGCCGGGAAGTACGAGGCCTCGCCGCCGGTCCGGCGGATCTCCCGCTCGACCTGGCGGCCGAGCTCGGCGCGCCGGCCGCAGAAGCCGACCCGGGCGCCCTCCCGGGCGAAGGCCAGCGCGGCCGCCC
>NZ_JBHUAF010000705.1:0-1442 GCF_042789895.1 Kitasatospora sp. NPDC056783 | reverse complement strand
CTTGGAGCCCGCTGGGCCTTGGAGCCCGCTCAGTCGGTGGCCGGCGCGCGACGGCCGGCACGCAGGCCGCGGACGCCGACGGCGCCGACGGCGATGCCGAGGACGAAGGAGGTGACGGCGAGGAGGAGGTGGATCCAGAAGAAGGCGGTGGGCTGGGAGTGGTCGCCGTCGGTGAAGGCCTGGCCGCCGGAGTCCTTCCACAGGTTCTTGACGAAGGTCGTCCAGATGATCATCGACCAGACCCCGAAGGCGGTCAGGAACCAGGAGGTACGGCGGCTGAGCTTCATGGGGGGGTCCTCGGCGGGTGAAGGCGGTGTGCCTCCCCAGTATGCGCGGGCCGCCGATCGGCGTAGGGCGGACCCCTCCTGCGGAGGACCGGCCCGGAGGGGCGGGCGCCGGGGGCCGGGAGTGGGTACGGTCTGCTGGTGCCCACATCCCGTCACACGTTCGTGCGCCTGTGCGCCGCGGCCACTGCGGCCACCGCGGTCTTACCGGTCCTGCTCGCCGCTCCGGCGGACGCGGCCCCGCGGCAGCCGCCGCCGTCGGCCGCCGTCGGCGGCGAGCGGCTCGGGCTCCCCGGGGTCCAGGTCGCCCCGATGGCGGGCGCCCCGCCGCTGCCCTCCGACCTCACCGGCCAGTCCTGGATAGTGTCCGACCTGGCGTCCGGCGAGGTGCTGGCGGCCAGCAACCCGCACCTCCGGCTGCCCCCGGCGAGCACCCTGAAGATCCTCTTCGCGGACACCGTGCTGCCCAAGTTCGACCGTGACGCGGTGCACCGGGTGGCCGACGAGGAGATCCAGGGGATCGGCCCCGGCAGCAGCCTGGTCGGCATCAAGGAGAACCTGGACTACCGGGTCGAGGACCTGTGGCGCGGGGTGTTCCTGAGCTCCGGCAACGACGCGGTGCACGTCCTGGCGCACATGAACGGCGGCGTCCAGCGGACCGTCACCGAGATGCAGGCGCGGGCCGACGCGCTCCAGGCGCGCGACACCAGGGTGATCTCCCCGGACGGCTACGACATGGACGGCCAGGTCTCCTCGGCCTACGACCTGTCGCTGTTCGCCCGGGCCGGCCTGCGCGACGCGGACTTCCGGATGTACTGCGCCACCCGGGAGGCGATGTTCCCCGGCGCCGTCGACAAGGACGGCCGGCGCGGCAGCTTCGGGATCGCCAACACCGACCGGCTGCTGGGCAAGTACCCGGGCCTGATCGGCGTGAAGAACGGCACCACCACCAACGCCGGCTCGACCTTCGTCGGAGCCGCCGAGCGCAACGGGCGCACCCTGCTGGTCACCGTGATGCACCCGGCGAGCTACCAGAAGGTGTACGACGAGACGGCCGCCCTGCTGGACTGGGGCTTCGCCGCGGCCGGCAAGGTGCAGCCGGTCGGCAGGCTGGTCGACGAGCTCCGGCCCGAGAGCGCCGAACCGGCCGGCCAGGCC
>NZ_JBHUAF010000704.1:0-1455 GCF_042789895.1 Kitasatospora sp. NPDC056783 | reverse complement strand
GTCCTCCCGTTCCCCACGCCCCCACCGGCACCGACATCGGCGCCCGGCGCGATCTCCCGTGTCGCGCCGAGCCTCAGCCCGCCAGCTGGTGCGGCATCACCGTCCGCACCTCTCCGCTCAGGATCGCCTCGTACGTGCGGGCGAGCAACTGCCCCGGGGACACGCCGAGTTCGTCCGCGAGGATCCGCCGCCCGTCCAGGTACAGCGACATCGCCTCCGCCTGCCGCTCCGACCGGTACAGCGCGGTCATCAGCAGCGCCCGGAAGCGCTCCCGCATCGGGTGCTGCGACACCAGCCCGGTCAGCTCGGAGATCAACTGCCGGTGCCGGCCGAGGATCAGGTCGACCTCGATCCTGGCCTCCAGCACCTCCAGCCGCGCCTCGTCCAACTGCGGTCGCTCGGCGTCGATCAGATGATCCGTCACATCGGCCAGCGCCTCTCCGTTCCAGCACGCCAGCGCCTCCCGCAACCGCTCGGAGGCCAGCTCGAACCGCTGCTCGCGCAGCGCCTGGAACCCGCTCTGCGAAAGCCCGCCGAACCGCGTCAGATCACACGGCACGTGCTGGGCCAAGAGTCTGTACCCCGAGCGAATCCGCACCAACGACACCTCGCCGCCCACCCGCCGCCGGATCCGCGACGCGTAGGTGTGGATCTGCGCGCCGGCCGTGCTCGGCGGGTTCGAGTCCCAGAGCATCCGCCCGAGGTGTTCGTCGGAGACCGCCCGGCCACCCGCCATCACCAGCGCCGCGAACATGGTCCGCTGCTTGGTTCCGCTCAACGAGTCCTCCTGGCCGTCGGCCAGGATGTGGACCGGTCCGAGAATCCGAAACTCCATGATGCCGTTCCCTCGCCTTCGGTGCGGTGCCCGTCCTCTGAGACCGCTGACCCGAGTGACGGTAGGAGACGCCCGCATCGGCCCGATATTGCCTCGATATCAGCCCCCGTCGGCCGCTCCCCCGGCCCTTGCGGCCACCCTCCGTGACCGCGAACCCGGCACCGTCTCCGGGGTGATCCGAAGGCCCGCAAGGCCCGTCGCAATCGACGGCCCCCCGCCCCACGTCACACTCCGCAATGTCGTTGACACATTCGCTTACGTATGAGCATGATGAGGCCATCAGCGCGGCGGGGGGCCAGGTGCTGAAAGCATCCGGATTCGCGCATTCATTTCGAATTCGCATCCCCTCGCCCGAATCTGCGAAGGGGGATGTGGACATGTCCACTGGAATCACTGTCGGCGAGGTTCTGGACTTCAGCGACTTCGCCATCGACGAGATCGAGACCGTCGACCTGCCGGACACCGTCGGCCTGCCCGCCATGGGCGCCTCCGACGGTGCTTCGTGCTGTGCCCTCAGCTGCTCCTGCTGCAGCTCCAGCAGCTGATCAGCACCTGATCGGCAACCGATCGACCGTTGATCGGCAGCTGAGGCCGGCTTCGGCGCGCGGGGTCCTCCCGCG
>NZ_JBHUAF010000703.1:0-1475 GCF_042789895.1 Kitasatospora sp. NPDC056783 | reverse complement strand
ACGACTTCTTCGAGCTGGGCGGCGACTCCATCCTCGCCGCCCGCACCCTGGCCCGGATCGCCGAGCGGCTGGGCGTCCGGCTCACCCTGCGGGACGTCTTCACCGCCCGCACCGTCGCCGACCTCGCCCCGCTGCTCGACCGGCCGTCCACCACCGCGCCGCCGCGGCCGATCCCGCCGGCCCCGCGCGGCGGGCCGCTGCCGCTCTCCAGCGCGCAGCGCCGGCTCTGGTTCCTGGAGGACCTCAACCCCGGCGGCGGCGAGAACAACACCGGCGTGGCGCTGCGACTGCGCGGCCCGGTGGACCACGAGGCCCTCGGCCGGGCGCTGAACCGGCTCGCCGCCCGCCACGACTCGCTGCGCACCACCGTGGCCACCGCCGACGGGCAGCTCGTCCAGCACGTCGCCGAGCGGGCCGAACTGCCGCTGCGAACCGAGGACCTGGCCGCCTCGGCACCCGGGGAACGCGAGGCGGCCGCCGAACGCCTGCTGGCCGAAGAGCTGGAACGGCCCTACGACCTGGCCCGGGGGCCGCTCACCCGGGCGCTGCTGATCCGGCTGGGCGCGGACGAACACCTGCTGCTGCTGGCCCAGCACCACATCGTCACCGACGGCTGGTCGGTGGGCGTGCTCACCCGCGAACTGGCCGCGCTGCTCCGGGCGGAGGCCACCGGCGAACCGGACGCGCTGCCCGAACCCGCCCTCCAGTACCCCGACTTCGCGCGGTGGGAACAGCACGGCGGGACCGACCACGCGGCGGACCTCGCGTACTGGAAGAGCGCCCTGGCCGGCCTGCCGACCCTGCGGCTGCCCACCGACCGCCCCCGGCCCGCCCAGCGCACCACCCACGGCGCGGCGCACCGCCACCACCTCCCGGCCGAACTGGTGGACCGGCTGCGCCACCTCGCCGCCGGCCGCGGCACCACCGTGTTCACCCTCTTCGCCGGGGCGTCCGCGCTGCTGCTCTCCCGCTACTCCGGCCGCCGGGACATCGCCCTCGGCACCGTCACCAACGGACGCGAGCGGCGGGACCTGGAGGAGGTGACCGGCTTCTTCGTCAACACCGTGGTGCTGCGCGGCGACGTGGACGAACGCGCCACCGTGGACGGCTTCGTGGAGAGCATGCGGGCCACCCTGCTGGACGCCTTCGCCCACGCCGCGGTGCCCTTCGACCGGGTGGTCGAGGAACTGGCGCCGCCCCGCGACCCCAGCCGGACCCCGCTGGTCCAGGTCGCGGTCGTCCAGCAGACCCCCGCCGCCCCGGCGCCCGCCGGCGGACTGCGCTTCGAGGACCACCCGCTGCCCCGCCCGGCCGCCCGCTTCGACCTGGTGCTGGAGTTCACCCCGTGGGAGGGCCGCGGCTGCACGCTGACCGTGGAGTACAACACCGACCTGTTCGAGCGGCGGACGGTGGTCGCGCTGGCGGCCCACCTGCACCGGCTGCTCGCCGGGATGGCGGACGGGCCGCAGCGCACC
>NZ_JBHUAF010000702.1:0-1477 GCF_042789895.1 Kitasatospora sp. NPDC056783 | reverse complement strand
CCTGTAACGGGGGCAGGCCCTCCTCGATGTGATCCGCGTCACGGCGGGGCTGCGGCAACAGCACTCCGCCCGGGGAGACCGTCCGGGTTGAGGGGAAGGGCTCTCGGGCTGCACTGTGGCAGCCGCCGGGGGTTCGCCTCAGTCGATTGGACGACTTCGGACACTTCTGGACGCCGGGCCGTGCCGAGTCGGCCTGGTTCCCACACGACGGCCACGGACTCCCGGACGGCCCCGGACGACTTCGGACGGCTTCGGACGCGCGAGCGCCCAGAGTGTGTCGGCGGCGTCCGAATCCGTCCCGAAGATCTGTCAAGTCTCTTTCATCGAAGGCTGATTGCCGCATATCGAACCCGCCGAGGGCACTTGCGTGGGCCGTTGCGACCCGCGCATGATCGGGCCCAGCCACCCGCCGGGTGGCCCAGGGGACGGCAATCCCCGAGTCCGGGTTGAGGGTTCACATCAGAAAGGGTTCACACTGTGCTGCTCGAATTCCGATGCGCGGTGCGGCGCACGCCGCCGCCCGCCGAAGGCTCCGGCCCTCGTCGCGCCGCGCTGTCCGCGGCCTTCCTCGCGGTCGCCCTGGCCGGCGTGATCGCCCTGATCGTCCTCGGGTACGCCGTCGAAGCGCTGGTGACCGTCATCGTCACCGCCTCGGCCGAGGCCTCCGGCTCGCTGGGACGGCGGCGATGAGCGCACGCGAGGATCTCGCGTCCGAGCTGCAGAAACACCATCAGTCCTCCGCGCTGTCCGTGGAAGAGCTCGCGCGCGGGGTCGGCATGGACCCCGGCATCCTGCGCGACGTCTTCCGAGGGCGCCTTCTGCTCACGGAGGTGAAGCTGAAGGAACTGCTGAAGACGATGAACGCGAGCGATCGCGCCCGCCAGCGCGCGCTGCTCCTCCACCGGGAAGTGACGACGAAATCCCGCCCCCGCAGGCAGCGAACCGCCGAGAGGCCGCCCGTCGCCGACTGGCACGTGTCGCTCCCCGCCGCGGGAGAACCCGACCCCGTGATGCTCTCCACCGCGAAGGAGTTCGTCGCGGGCCTGGAGGACGTCAGGATCTGGGCCGGCGAACCGTCACTGCGCCGGCTGGAGGAGCGCAGCCTGCAACTGAACCACCGGGAACCGACGACCTACGGCAAGGTCCTGGCCCGCAGCACGATCTCCGACATGCTCAACGCCTCGACGCTCCCGCAGCTGGAGAAGGTGCGGCACTTCCTGCAGCTGTGCGGGGTGCGGGACATCGACGCGTGGGTGTACACGTGGCGGCGGATCCGGACGATCGAGAAGGCCGCCGCGCGCCGGGCGGCCTGACCCCGAGGGGCATGGAGTGGGACGTCGGAGCGGCCGGCTTCCCACTCCCCCGCACCATGCCTGCGGCGCCGGTCACTCGGGCCCCGTCACGCGCAGGTAGATGGGGTGGGCGGTCTCGATGCCGATGTAGGCGATCGCGCGCACCGCGCCGAACTCGACCAGCT
>NZ_JBHUAF010000701.1:0-1505 GCF_042789895.1 Kitasatospora sp. NPDC056783 | reverse complement strand
AGCCTCCAGTCCCCAGCGCGGTCCGGCCCGGTCCGCAGGTGCCGGGAAGCGTGGGCATGCCGGAGGAGCCCGGGGAGTGGGTGGAGTCCCTGTGACCCGCCGCATCACGCGGAGGGCCGCTCCACGCCGACGCGAACCCTATCCAGCATATGACCACTTTTTTGTATTTCATATTTTCTACTATTTCTCACTCTTGCGAGTGAATCTCACTTAAAGATTTGCCCACGGAACATTAAAGGCCTCATAGTGATGACACCTCAGTTCGGTCTAGTGAAAGCCAAGTTCAGGCAAAGTCATCCCCAGTGAGGAGAAGGCGTTGTTCCACGGAAACACGGCATCGGACAGCCCCGGGCGGCAGCTGCGCGCGCAGATCACGAGCCCGGGGACGACGCCGTTGATCGGCGTCTACGACATGTACTCGGCCTCCATCGCGGCCGAGCACTACGACGGCATGTTCGTCTCCGGCTTCGGCTTCGCGGCCTCGTACTACGGGCTGCCCGACATCGGCTTCATCGCCTGGCCCGACATGGTGGGCTTCGTCGAGCGGCTGCGCGGGGCGTTCCCCCGGCACCACCTGCTGGTCGACATCGACGACGGCTACGTCGATCCGGAGGTGGCCTGCCACGTCGTGCGCAGGCTCGAACGGATCGGAGCGTCGGGCGTGATCCTGGAGGACCAGAAGCGGCCGCGCCGCTGCGGGCACGCGGACGGCAAGCTCGTGCTGCCGCTGGCGGAGTACCTGGAGAAGCTCGAGCTCGTCCTCGCCAACCGGACGGACCTCGTGGTGGTCGCGCGGACCGACGCCACCGAGGAGGAGGACATCCTGCGCCGGGCCCGGGCGCTCGCCGCCACGGACGCCGACGTGGTGCTGGTGGACGGCGTGCGCGACGAGGAGTGGATCCGCCGGATCCGCCGGGCGGTCGGCGACAAGCCGCTGCTGTTCAACCAGATCGCGGGCGGCAAGTCGCCCCGGCTGTCCCTCTCCGAGCTGTCCGCGCTCGGGGTCGACGTGGCCATCTACAGCACGCCGTGCCTGTTCGCGGCACACCGGGCGGTGGAGGAGGCGCTGACGGAGCTGAAGAGCTCCGACGGGCGATTGCCCGCCCCGGCCACGGGTCGGGAGCAGGTCGGCGTGCGGGAGTCCACCGAGCTGCTGGAGCGGAACATCTCGCGCTCCCGCGGGTTGATGGCGGTGCCGGCGTGAGCGCCGGGCTGCGCGGGCCCGCCCCGCCCTCGCCGGCCACCGCGCTGCGGGCCACCGCGCTCGGGCTGGTCGGGGCCTGCGCCCTGCTCGCGGGCGCCGCGGCGCCCGCGGCGGCGGGCGGCTCACTGGTCACCGTCGTGGACAACTCCAACGCCGACTCCTGGCTGGAGATCGACCGTACGGCCAACCTCCAGAACGGCAGCGGCTCCGCGGGAAGCGACCATGACGGTGCCGGCTCGCTGGTGGGCGGTCTGCTGGGGCCTGATTCCTCGTCCGGGCCCTCGCTCCGCCCGGCCTCGGG
>NZ_JBHUAF010000700.1:0-1509 GCF_042789895.1 Kitasatospora sp. NPDC056783 | reverse complement strand
CGTCCCCACCGCGCGGGGCGGTGGGGACGGGCCGGGCCCGGGGGAGTGGACGGTGTGGGCGCCGGCCGGCGTCAGTGGGCGGGCGAGAGCGCGTCCACGGCCTCGACCGCGCGCACCAGTGAGGCCAGCTCGGGGGTGCGGGCGGCCTCGTCGAGCGCCTCGCGCAGCGCGGCGTCGTTGGTCGGCCGGGCCTCCTCCAGGAGCTTCAGGCCGTCCTTGCTCACGTTGGTGTAGATGCCGCGGCGGTCGGTCGGGCACAGGTAGCGCAGCAGTAGCCCGCGGTCCTCCAGCCGGGTGACCAGGCGGGTGGTGGCGCTCTGGCTGAGCACGACCGCGTCGGCGACCTGCTTCATCTGCAGGTGCCCGCCCACTCCGTCGTGCTGGCGGCTGAGCACGTCGAGCAGTGAGTACTCGCGCACGCTCAGGTCGTGATTGGCCTGTAGGGCGCGTTCGATGTGCGACTCGATCCTGCCGTGCAGGACGGACAGGGCGCCCCAGCCGTTGGCGAGGGCGGTGAGCGCGGGGTCCGTGGCGGTCATGGGGCCCGGCCTCCTTCCAGATGTGGCTAGCCTCCAGGATAGGCCATGAACTGAAATATCGGCTAGAGCCTTTATGCCGCTCATGCAAGCAATCTGCCCGGGCGGGTGCGCGCGGGGTGCCGGGGGTGCGATGCCGGACGGTGCCCAGTATTCACACGGGTTTGGCGCAAATGGTTCAGACCATTGACGCGGGGGGAAAGCAGATCCTACGGTGTCGGGCAACCGGTCTGGCGCGGGCATGCCATGTCTCGGGCAGACCGCCGTGCGCACCCCCACGCGCACGCGCACCCCCGCGCCGGGCTCACACTCCATCCACCCCCACGGAGGAGCACCATGCGCAAGCGCCACCTGATCGCGACCGCCATGGCCGCGATAGCCCTGCCGATCGCGGCGGCCCTGCCCGCCCAGTCGCACGGCTTCATCAACCTGCCGCCGAGCCGTTCCGCGCTCTGCGGCGCCAACGCCGTCCCGTGGGACTGCGGCGACATCCAGTGGGAGCCGCAGAGCGTCGAGGGCCCCAAGGGCTTCCCGACCCGCGGCCCGGCCGACGGCACCATCTGCGCCGGCGCCGACGCCCGCTGGGCCCCGCTGGACAACCCCCGCGGCGGCGCCTGGCCGACCACCAAGGTGACGGCGGGCCAGCAGCTCAACTTCACCTGGAACATCGAGGCCCGGCACTCCACCAGCTACTTCAAGTACTACCTGACCAAGCCCGGCTACGACGCCAGTCAGCCGATCACCCGCGCCTCCCTGGACCTGACCCCGTTCCTGACCGTCCCCTACAACGGACGCCAGCCCGCCGCCACCACCGTCCACACCGCGACGCTGCCCACCGGCCGCACCGGCCACCAGGTGGTCGTCGCCGTCTGGGACGTCGCCGACACCGCCAACGCCTTCTACTCCTGCACCGACCTGCAGTTCTGACGGCCCCGGCCCCCGCGACGGCCCCGCCCCCTCCCCGGGGCGGGGC
>NZ_JBHUAF010000699.1:0-1514 GCF_042789895.1 Kitasatospora sp. NPDC056783 | reverse complement strand
GACCGTGGAGGTCCGGGGCCGCCCCGGGAGACGGCGCGGGGTCCGCGCCGCAGGGTGCCGGCGGGGGCTCAGACGTTGACGCCGAAGTCCTGGGCGATGCCGCGCAGGCCGGAGGCGTAGCCCTGGCCGATGGCGCGGAACTTCCACTCCCCGTTGTTGCGGTACAGCTCGCCGAAGACCATCGCGGTCTCGGTGGAGGCGTCCTCGGAGAGGTCGTACCGCGCCAGCTCGGTGTTGTCGGCCTGGTTCACCACGCGGATGAACGCGTTGCGCACCTGGCCGAAGTTCTGGCTGCGGGTCTCGGCGTCGTAGATCGACACCGGGAAGACGATCTTCTCCACGTCCCCCGGGACCCCGGCCAGGTTGACCTTGATGGACTCGTCGTCGCCCTCGCCCTCGCCGGTCAGGTTGTCACCGGTGTGCTCGACCGAGCCGTCCGGGCTCTTCAGGTTGTTGAAGAACACGAAGTTGCCGTCCGAGGCGACCTTGCCCTGGGCGTTGCACAGCAGCGCGCTGGCGTCCAGGTCGAAGTCCGCACCCGTGGTGGTCCGGACGTCCCAGCCCAGGCCGACGACGACGGCCGTGAGGCCGGGGGCCTCCTTCGTGAGCGAGACGTTGCCGCCCTTGCTGAGGCTTACTCCCACTGGTCCTCCAAGAATCGGGAGGCACGTCCAGCGGTGCCCCCGGTGGTGCGGGTCAGGGGCGGCGGGAGGCGCATCGGCTCCCGCTCCCCACCCCGCCAACGGCCCGAGCGTAGTACGGGGTTCCCGACCGCGGGCCTGATCAGGCCGGACACGGCCCCGCGGCACCCGGCCGGCGGGTGCCACGCGGAGGTCCGGCGGGTGCCACGCGGGCGAAGGCGGGCTCCGCCGAGGCGGGGGCGGGGCCTCAGAGCGCCCCGAGGACCCTCAGGTACTCCTGCTCGTCCCGGGCGTCCGGGAGGCCGTTGACGACGCTCCAGCGGATCCGCCCGGCGGTGTCGATCACGAACGTGCCGCGCAGCGGGCAGCCCCGCTCCTCGTCGAGGACGCCGTAGGCCCGGGCGACCTCTCCGTGCGGCCAGAAGTCGGCCAGCAGCGGGAACTCCAAGCCCTCCCGGTCGGCGAAGACCCGCTGGGAGAACTGGGAGTCGCAGGAGATCCCGAGCACCTGCGCGGTGTCGTTCTGGAGGCCCGCCAGCTCCTTCTGGATCGCGCCCAGCTCGCCGGTGCAGACGCCGGTGAAGGCGAACGGGTAGAAGACCAGGACGACGTTCTTCCGGCCGCGGAAGTCGGAGAGCCTGACGGCCTCGCCGTGCTGGTTGTTGAGCTCGAAGTCCGGAGCCGGGGTGGCGACCTCGACGGCCATGGGCGGGACCTTTCTGACGCGGCTGGGCTCTGCCGCGCCCGGAGCGCGACCGCGCCGCGCGGCGGGCGCGGCGGGGCCATCCTCGCATCCGCTTACGGGCGTTCCACCGAACGGATGAGGCGGGCCGGTCGCGGCCCCGCCGCGTTCGCCGTCCGCGAACGGTCCGA
>NZ_JBHUAF010000698.1:0-1521 GCF_042789895.1 Kitasatospora sp. NPDC056783 | reverse complement strand
TGCTGCCCTGCAGAAGTTCGTGGAGGGGTGTTGATCAGGCTGCCTTGAGCGGGGTGCCTTCGTAGGTCCAGCGGTAGGGCTTCGCGGTCTCGTTGTGCGCGATCGCGTATGCCTCCAGCTTGTCGATCAGGTCGTCGCGGCTGGCGAAGTCGCCGTGTCGCAGGACCCGGCGGGTCAGGGCGGAGAAGAACAACTCGACCTGGTTGAGCCAGGAGGCGTGCGGCGGGGTCCAGCGGACGTGCCAGCGCGGGTGCGCGGCCAGCCAGGTCCTGGTGTGCCTGGCCGTGTGCGAGGAGCCGTTGTCGAGCACGGCGTGGATCTCCTTGCCAGGGGCGATCGCCCGGTCGAGCTGTTCCAGGAACGCGGTGAAGGTCGCCGCGTCGTTGCGGCGGATGACCTCGGTGAGTACCTCGCCGGTGCGGACGTCCAGGGCGGCCACCAGGGAGGCGGTGCCGTGGCGCCGGTACTCGAACTCCCGCCGCCCGGGCTCGCCCGGACGGGCCGGACGCCCGGGATGGCGGCGCGAGCGGGCGGCGATCGCGGTCTTCTCGTCGATGGAGAGGACCACCGCGCCCTCGGGCGGGTCCAGGTAGAGGGCACACACATCGGCGGCCCGCCGCCAGAAGTCGGGGGTGTCCCGGCGGGTGAGCCAGCCACGGACCTTGTGCGGCTTGAGATCCAGATCCGCCAGGATCCGCCCGACCTGGGAGGCGGAGACCGGCGCGAAGCACGTGCCGGCCACCCGCTGGGCGATGGCCCGGTGCGACCAGGTCGCCTCCGGATGCGGCGGCACGCTGGTCGCCGTGGCCACGATCGCCACCCGCACCTCGGGCCCGTACGATCTCGGCCGTCCCGACCGCCGGGCATCGCGCAGGCCCTCCACGCCCCGGGCCGCGAACCGCCCGCGCCACTTGCGCACCGTGTTCACGCTGACGTCCAGCTCCCGGGCGATGGCGCCGTTGGCGAGCCCGTCCGCCGCCGCGAGCACGATCTCGGCCCGCAACACCGCCCGCACCTCGGACTTCGCCGAAGCCACCGTCCGCACCAGCCCCTCACGGGCTTTCGCCTCCAACACCACCGCGACCGCCCCCTGCCCACCCGTCACGACAGCCGATCATGGCGGATCGGCCACCGCACCCGGCAGGATGGGGCCCGTGCCGAAGAACCCGCCGGAATCGATGCAGCACCACCTGCGCCAGCGCCTGAACCACCACGCCCGCGAACGCTGGCCGCACGTGAACGCCATCACGGTCCGCTTCCGTGCAGGATTCGCCTATGTAGCAGCCGAATTGCCCGGCGAAAACAGCCTTCCCCTGTGCCGTCTCCGCTTCACCGGCGTGCTGCACACCTGGGGCTTCGCCCTCTACCTCGCCAGCAGCGACAGCTACAAGGACAACATCCTGCCCAGCGGACTGTCCGCCGGCTCCCCGGAGGAAGCCCTCGACTGCGCAGGTGACCTCTACCTCAGCGGATCGGTCATCTGATCAACACCCCTCAACGAACTTCTGCGGGGCAGCACTA
>NZ_JBHUAF010000697.1:0-1530 GCF_042789895.1 Kitasatospora sp. NPDC056783 | reverse complement strand
ACTGCAGGGGGGACCCTGTGGGAGAGTAGGACGCCGCCGAACAATTATTGTGAATGAACCCCCATCCGGTTTCCGGATGGGGGTTCTTCGCGTTTATGGCTCAGACGCCGCGGATCTCGTCAACCGGGCACGGGATGGCGGGCCAGACCCGATTGGGGCAGCAGACCGCAGCCAGGTGGACAAAACGCGGGCCGGCTTCCTGCTGCCAGTACGCCCACACCACGTCGGAGCCGCCGGTGAGGGCTTCGGCGGCGTACTCGGCCCGTGCCTTGAGCGGGAGCTGCTCGGCCTGGACGGGTGGCGGAGGGCTCTCCTCGTAGTGGGACTGAAGCCAGGCGATGGTTTCGTCCGGGGCCGAGAGGGTGGAGGAGATCAGTGAGGGCGGCTTCAGCAGCCACCAGCCCGTCATCATGGGCGGCATGGTCGAGGTCCTGAAGCCGGCCTCGGGTGCGGGTCGTCGAGGAGCCTCGCTCTTGAGCTGCTGCCCGTCACCAGACCACAGGTAGGTGTGCCAGTGCACGTGGTGCCTCCGGGAGTTGGGCCGGGTTGGAGCATGATGCGTCGACCCGCAGAAAGATGCCGAGGGTGATCGATCCGATCCGAGGAGTCACTACCTTGGCGTGGGTGAGGGAGAATCCTGGCAGGATTTCTGGGGATTTCTCAGATCCAGCTCTCGGCGGCTGCGGCGAGCAGCCGGCGGGCGTCCGAGTCGTAGAGGGCGCTGGGTGCCAGCATGTCGAACGCTCTGCGGTACTGCGTGACCTCTTCGGGCAGACCCAGTCGCAGCTCGGCGTTGAGCACCTCCACCACGACCTGGCGGTCGTCGAGGATGCAGAAAGCATGCGCAGGGGAGACCGGAAGCCGGGTGCGGAACGGCACGATGCCCAGACGCACGGCGGGGAGGGTCGTGGCCGAGACCAGCCGCTCGATCTGGGCGCGCATCACTTCGACGGAGGCGGTCCCGAAGCGGAGGACCGCCTCGGTGATGAGGATGTGCCATCGCCGGTTGCCCGGTGAGCACAGGAGCTTCTGGCGGGCGAGGCGGGCGTCCACGGCGGCAGCGGTGTCCGGTGGGACGGCATTGAGCCAAGCGCTCTCGCGGAAGCGGGCGGCGGCGTAGTCGGCGGTCTGGAGGAGTCCCGGGACGAAACAGGATTCGAAGGTGCGGATGGTCTGGGCGCCGGCCTCCATGGTGGCCCAGGCCTGTTGGACGGCGGCGTGGCCGTGGTGGAGTTCGTGTCGCCATGGGGCGTAGCGGTCGTTGAGGTCGCGGAGCAGGATGACGAGGTCGGCCGCGGCCTCGGGAGAGCCGCAGGCGACCGCCCAGGCGCGGAGGTCGTCCACAGTTGGGGACTGGCGCCCGAGTTGGAGCTTGGAGACCTTGCTGGCGGACCAGCCGAGACGGGCCGCCAGGGTGCGGCCGTCGATCGAGGCTGCCGTACGGAGTGCCCGTAGGCGACGGCCGAGCTCCAGGCGCGCTTCGAGGGTTCCGTGAGAGGTACTCAAGGTGATGGACGGCCCTCTCCGTGG
>NZ_JBHUAF010000695.1:0-1561 GCF_042789895.1 Kitasatospora sp. NPDC056783 | reverse complement strand
GCACCGATCCGGTGCGGGGCCCCTTCCGGTCGGCCGAGGCCTCGGGTCAGGCGCTCTTCTCCCGGCGCTCGCGCTTGATCATGTCGCGCGGCACCAGGGTGGGGATGGCGTGCTTGGAGACCACGTCGCCGGTGACCACCACGCGGGCGACGTCCTGGCGCGAGGGGACCTCGTACATCACGGACATCAGCACCTCCTCCATGATGGCCCGCAGCCCGCGCGCGCCGGTGCCGCGCAGGATCGCCTGGTCGGCGATCGCCTCCAGCGCGTCCCGGGAGAACTCCAGCTCCACGCCGTCCAGTTCGAACAGCTTGCGGTACTGCTTGACCAGCGCGTTGCGCGGCTCGGTGAGGATCTGGAGCAGCGCCTCGCGGTCCAGGTTGTGCACGCTGGTGATCACCGGCAGACGGCCGATGAACTCAGGGATCATGCCGAACTTCACCAGGTCCTCGGGCATCACCTGGCGGAAGTGGTCGCTGGCGTCCGACTCCCGCTTGGAGCGGATGTTGGCGCCGAAGCCGATGCCCTTGGCACCCGCGCGGCCCTCGATGATCCGCTCCAGGCCGGCGAACGCGCCGCCGACGATGAACAGCACGTTGGTGGTGTCGATCTGGATGAACTCCTGGTGCGGGTGCTTGCGCCCGCCCTGCGGCGGCACCGACGCGGTGGTGCCCTCCAGGATCTTCAGCAGGGCCTGCTGCACGCCCTCGCCGGAGACGTCCCGGGTGATCGACGGGTTCTCGCTCTTGCGCGCGACCTTGTCGATCTCGTCGATGTAGATGATCCCGGTCTCGGCCTTCTTGACGTCGTAGTCGGCCGCCTGGATCAGCTTGAGCAGGATGTTCTCGACGTCCTCGCCGACGTAGCCCGCCTCGGTCAGCGCCGTGGCGTCCGCGATCGCGAACGGCACGTTCAGCATCCGGGCCAGGGTCTGCGCCAGCAGCGTCTTGCCGGAGCCGGTGGGGCCCAGCAGCAGGATGTTCGACTTGGCCAGCTCGATGGCGTCCTCGCGGCCGTTGCCGCCGCTGCGGCCCGCCTCACCCGCCTGGACGCGCTTGTAGTGGTTGTAGACGGCCACCGACAGCGCCTTCTTGGCGAGGTCCTGGCCGACCACGTACTGGTCCAGGAACTCGTAGATCTCGCGCGGCTTCGGGAGCTCCTCGAAGCGCACCTCGGAGGTCTCGGCGAGTTCCTCCTCGATGATCTCGTTGCACAGGTCGATGCACTCGTCGCAGATGTACACGCCTGGGCCGGCGATCAGCTTCTTCACCTGCTTCTGCGACTTGCCGCAGAACGAGCACTTGAGCAGGTCGCCACCGTCTCCGATGCGTGCCACGAGGTGCTTCCCCTTCGCCAGGGGCCCCGCAGGGGTTCCGGGGCCTGGTGCTGTGGACCGTCAACGCCGAGGGCGCTCGGTCTCGGTATCCGACGGTACTCTGTCGGGCCCGTGATTCCGGCCTCTTCGCCAGGTCTGCCCTACGCCCTGGGCGAATTGATACCGAACAGATGCCGTCGTACGGGCCCGCCGACGGGCCGGGGCGGGGTGCGCACCCGGGTGCGC
>NZ_JBHUAF010000694.1:0-1583 GCF_042789895.1 Kitasatospora sp. NPDC056783 | reverse complement strand
GGGTGCCGGGCTCCGGCGCGTCCGGACGCTCAGCCCGGCAGCAGGCCGGTCAGCCCGCCGACCAGCGGGAGGTCCTTGGCGCCGCCGCCGGCGCTCAGCGGGCCGGTCAGCGTCCCGGTGCCGACCTCGGGCAGGCCCTGGTCCGGCTGGAGCGTCGCGCCGTTGTTGAGGAAGTCGGCCGAGGAGTTGGCCCACGGGTCCAGTCGCAGGCTCTTCAGCGGCGCGAGGCCGTAGCCGAGGCCGGAGGTCGTCCCGTTCAGCGCCTGGCCGACGTCGGTCTTGGCCAGTGTCGCCTGGCCGGGGGCGGCCTCGCCCGGACCGGTGGCGGCCTGCGCGGAACCGGCGCCGAGCAGCACCGCGGCGCCCACGGCGGCGGCCAGGCCGGCCGCGTTCTTCTTCGAAACCATCGTGATCACCCTTCGGTGGATCGGGGGGCCCGGACGGCTGTCCGGGGACGCCGAACTGCCCCCCGGCCGGCTGGCCGGGGGGCAGGACGGTCGGAACGCGTACCGATCGGATCAGCAGTCGTCGCTGGGCGGCGGCAGCTCCACGTTGGCGCACTTGTTGCCGAACGCCGGGTTCAGCAGGCCGATGATGTTGATGGTGTTGCCGCAGGCGTTCACCGGAAGGTGGACCGGGATCTGGATCTGGTTGCCCGAAACGACACCGGGGGAGTTGGCGGCGACGCCCTGGGCGCCCGCGCTGGCCACGGCGGTGCCGGCGCCGGTGGCCACGATGCCCACCACGGCCGCGCCGACGGCGGCGGTCTTCTTGATGCTCATACGAGCCTCCTGACTGATCGACAGATGTGCACGGGGAGTGCGACATCAAGAACGAGACCCCACCGGACCGGTTGCGAGGGGCCCCGCACTGTCACCCGTCCGGCGCAACGACGCGGCCGGACAGCGGCATTCGGGTGATGGGCGAACCGGACCGTTTCCCCTCCCCCGGTGCCTCGTTCTCCCAAACGGAACCCGGTCTCCACCCCGGCCCCCACGCGGCGGGCCTCCCGAAGCCGGCGTCCGGCAACCCCCGCCGGAGCGCCTGACCGGAATTCCACCGGTCGCGCCTTCGTCCGAGCCTTTCCCGGCCGTGCGGGAATTGCCACGGAAGGCACCGCGACCCGGCGATGCGGCCACGCCCGAGCCATGGGCGGAACACGCCGGAATACGCCGACCGAGTGACAATCACGGCGATCCCTGAAGTCATCGGGCGAGTATTCACGCTCGCCCGGCTCCCGACATTCCCTTTCCGTCGGGCAGAAATCGGAGGAATGACATGCGTAACCTCAAGAAGGCCGCCGTCCTGTCGCTGGCCGCCAGCGGCCTGATGCTCGGCTCCGCCGGCGGCGCGTTCGCCAGCGCGGAGGCCGAGGGCGTCGCCGCCAACTCCCCGGGCGTGCTCTCCGGCAACCAGATCCAGGTGCCGATCCACCTGCCGATCAACCTGTGCGGCAACACCATCGACATCATCGCGCTGCTGAACCCGGCGTTCGGCAACGAGTGCGCCAACATCGGCTGAACCCGCTCTCGCCGCACCGGCGACAGCTGGTTTCACCGAGCCCGTGCCGCGCCCCGCAGCGC
>NZ_JBHUAF010000693.1:0-1589 GCF_042789895.1 Kitasatospora sp. NPDC056783 | reverse complement strand
GTGCGCGGGGCCCTTCGGCGTCTCACGGGCCGTTCACCGGAGTTCGGCTCCTTTCACCGACCCCTCATGGCCGACTGTTATGGTCGGGCCACCAGCCAGCCCCGCCGTCGCGGAAAGTGGGACCAACGCATGTCAACGGCACCGCTGTTGTCGGTCGTGATGCCGATCTACAACGAGCAGGAGGCGCTCCCGCTGACCGTCGAGCGGCTGCGGCCGATCCTCGACGGCCTCGACGTGGCCTACGAGGTGGTCGGCGTCGACGACGGCAGCACCGACGTGACCCCGGTGCTGATGCGCAAGATCCGCCAGGACTGGCCGGAGTTCCGCGTCGTCCGCTTCGCCCGCAACTCCGGGCACCAGGCCGCCCTGACCGCCGGCATCCACCGCGCCCACGGCGACTACGTCGTCTCCATCGACGCCGACCTCCAGGACCCGCCGGAGAAGATCCCCGAGATGCTGGCGCTCGCCCGCGAGCAGGGCCTGGACATCGTCTACGGGGTGCGCGGCGACCGCGGCACCGACACCTTCTTCAAGCGGCACACCGCCGGCGCGTACTACTGGCTGATGCGCAAGCTGGTCGGCAAGCGGATGCCCAGCCAGGCCGGCGACTTCCGGCTGCTCAGCCGGGCCGCGGTGGACGCGCTCAAGGCGATGCCCGAGCACCAGCCGGTCTACCGGCTGCTGGTGCCGTGGCTGGGCTTCCCCAGCGGCGAGGTGGTCTACGTGCGCGAGGAGCGGATCGCGGGCAGCACCCACTACCCGCTGTCCAAGATGGTCCGGCTGGCGCTGGACAGCGTGACCAACTTCTCCGCCGCCCCGCTGCGGCTGGCCACCTGGCTCGGGCTGTTCAGTTTCCTGATCTGCATCGTGCTGGCGCTCTACACCACGGTCGCCTACGCGCTCGGCGCCACCGTGCCCGGCTGGTCCTCGCTGTTCATAGGGATGCTCTTCATCGGCGCGGTGCAGCTGGTCTGCGTCGGCCTGCTCGGCGAGTACGTCGGCCGGATCTACTCGGCCGTCCAGGCGCGGCCCGCGTACTTCGTCGGCTACGACTCGGCCGAGGAGCCGGACCGGTACGGTACGGGCGCGTGAACGAGATCCTCTCCGCGGACCGGGACGAGCGCGACGGGTCGGCGGGCGCGCCCCGGCCGGTCCGCCGGCAGCTGCCGTCCTTCCTAGTCATCGGGGTGCTGAGCACCCTCTTCTACCTGGCGCTGTTCGTCCTGATGCGGCTGGTCAGCCCGCCGCAGGTGGCCAACCTGGTGGCCCTGGCGGTCAGCGCGGTGGCCAACACCGCCGCCAACCGCCGCTTCACCTTCGGCATCACCGGCTCCGAGGGCGCGGTGCGTCACCAGCTCCAGGGCGCGGTCGCGTTCCTGATCGGACTGGGGCTGAGCAGCGGCGCCCTGGCGCTGCTGGACGCGGCGGTGCCGCACGCCTCCCGGGTGGTCGAGGTCACCGGGCTGGTGGTGGCCAACGGCCTCGCCACGGTGGCCCGGTTCGTGCTGCTCAAGCTGTGGGTCTTCCGGAAGCACTGAGCCGGAAGCACCGGCCCGGAAGCCGGCCGGAACGACGACGGAGGGGGCGCG
>NZ_JBHUAF010000692.1:0-1592 GCF_042789895.1 Kitasatospora sp. NPDC056783 | reverse complement strand
TGTCGGGGGAGGGCGGCGTGCCGTCTCGCCGAAGGTCTCGCCGAAGGAGACGCCGCCACACGGAGAGGGCGCCGGAACCGCCACCGGCGGTTCGAACTCCCCATGGACCGTAGCACCGTGCCCGGTTCCCGGCCTGCGGAGAGCCGCCGACCTGCTGCGGGGCACGGGAATCCGACTGTCGATTCGCATACGTGCGGCTGTCCGGGCGAGCGGTGTACCGACATCGTTCCGGTTGCCCCGGTCGACGCGCGGCCGACATCATCGAGGCCGGAGCCGGTCGCGCCGGCGACCGTCGTGCCCGGTCGGGAAGGCGACCGGAACGGCGATCGGACCGGCGATCAGGACGGCAACCAGGAAAGCGACCAGGAAGACGGCGACCCGGAAGGCGACACCCGATGGATGCCACGCCACAGCAGCCGCTGCGATACGCCGTCGGGCTGCCCAACAGGCGCGAGTACGCCGATCCCCGCCTGCTCCGCGAACTGGGAGTGCTGGCGGAGCGGTCCGGCTGGGACGGATTCTTCCTCTGGGACGGACAGGTCGCGGAAGACCCGGACGAACACGTCACCGACTCGTGGACCACCCTGGCCGCGATCGCCGCCGACACGGAACGCCTGCGACTCGGCGTCATGGTGAACGTGCTCGCCCTCAAGCGCCCCGCCGAAGTCGCCCGCGCGACCGTCGCGCTGGACCTCCTCAGCGGTGGACGGCTGGTCTTCGGCGCCGGCCTGGGGTCCTCCGCCTCCGAGTTCCGGGCGCTGGGCCAGGATCCCGACCCACGGGTGCGCGCGGAGAAGCTGGACGAAGCCCTCCAGATCCTCGACGGGCTGTGGGCGGGCCGGCCGTTCACCTTCCACGGCCGCTGGTTCACGGTCACGGACCTCACCTTCCAGCCGGTGAGCCCGCAACGTCCTCGCATCCCGGTGTGGATCGCCGGCACCTGGCCCTCGCGACGCCCCATGCGACGGGCCGCCCGCTGGGACGGCGTCTTCCCCACCCGGGCGGGGGTGGGCCACACCGAGATGATGCCCCCGGCCGACCTGGACGCCGTGGTCTCCTACGTCCGCGCCCAACAGACCGTCCGGAACGGGCCGTTCGACGTCGTCATGGAGGGCCGGACATCCGGGGTCCGGCGGGACACCGACGCGATGGTCGTCGCCCCGTACCGGGCGGCCGGCCTCACCTGGTGGGTGGAGAAACTGGGCTGGTTCCGGGGCCCGGTCGAACTCGTCCGCGCCCGAATCGGATCCGGTCCCCCTCGTCCCGCCGATCCGGGAGCCGATCCCGTCGGAACCGCCTCCTCCGACGGACGGCCGTGACCTCACCCCGTAGACCCGGACCCGGACCCGGACCCGGACCCGGAGGGCGAACGGCCGGGCTGCTCGGGGGCGATGGGGCCGTCCACCCGAACCCGGGCGACACCCTCACCTTGAGAGCCCGAAGTGACACCCTCCGCAACCACCGGCAAGGCCGGCGCGGCGGCATCCACCCGTAGGAGTGCGCCGCCGCGCCCGGAATCCGATCCGCGCCCGGGTCCCGCCCCTGCGGCCCCAGCCGCCGCTCAGGCGGTGCGTGAAGGCCGCCCGGCGAGC
>NZ_JBHUAF010000691.1:0-1608 GCF_042789895.1 Kitasatospora sp. NPDC056783 | reverse complement strand
GGCGGGACCCCTGGGTCCCGCCCTCCCGCTGTGCTGCCGTCCCGTTGTCCGGCCTCACGGCTGTCCTGACTGCCGGCTTCCCGGCTCTCCGGCCCGGGCGGGCGACTACGCCCGGCGCGCCGCGAGCCGGGGCTCCTCCGCCGGGGGCGAGGCGGTGGCCGGGTCCGCCGCCCCCTTCCTCCTTCCGCCCGAGGCCCACCGCCGCATGACCGGCCGCTCCACGCACACGTAGAGCACCCAGGCCGCCAGTTGGGCGGCGGTGAAGGCGGCCACGATCACGGCGAGCGCCGCCGGCGTGCCGAACCTCCGCCCGTCCAGCAGGTCGTGGACGGCGAGCAGGACCAGGTAGTGCACCAGGTAGAACGCGAACGAGACCTCGCCGAGCAGGGAGACGAACCGGCCGCGCAGACCGGTGCGGCGCCCGGCGACGTCGGCGGCGGCGAACGCCGTCACCAGCAGCGCCAGCGGTACGGCGAGGGTCACGTTCAGACCGAACTGCCAGGGAACCACCAGGGCCAGCGCGTAGCCGGCGCCGGTCAGGGCCAGCGCGGGCGCTACGCCCAGGCCGATCCAGCGGCCCTCCTTGAGGACCCGGGCCATCAGCATGCCCAGGACGAACTCGAAGAGCCGCAGCGGCGGGATGTTGTAGGACAGCCACCACTGCGTCTCGGACAACGGCCACTCGGCGAGGCGCGGGGCGGCCGGCACCCAGGTGTGGATGATCAGCTGGGCGCCGAGCAGGCCCGCGAAGGCGACGCCGAACCACGCCCACAGGCGGTCGCCCCTGATGGCGCGCACCGCGCGCCACAGCAGCGGGAAGAGCAGGTAGAAGAGCAGTTCGCTGCAGAGCGACCAGCTGGGCTGGTTGACACTGACGAACGTGTTCAGGTCGGGCACCCAGGAATGGACCAGGAGGAGGTTCGGCAGCCACACCTCCGGCCCCGCGGCGGCGGCCGAGAAGAACAGGAGCGCGACGGCCCACGTCACGACGTGATTCGGGTAGATCTTCAGCAGACGCCTTCGGTAGAAGCCGCCCAGGGTGTCGCCCGGCCGCGCCGACCAGGCGAGGACGAATCCGCTGAGGACGAAGAAGAAGGAAACCCCGGCCCATCCGGCCTTACTGAACAGAAACGCGTAGCCGTCGGCGAAACCCCTGTCCGAGAACGGGTCGAACATCTTGGCGAGTGAGGCGTGGAAGCAGAAAACGAGTGCTGCGGCGAAGAAACGTGCTCCGGTGAGCGAGGGTAGTTTCTGAATCTTTCCGCTGGATTGCCGAACCGGCACGACCGCTCCTTTCGAGAACGTTGCGGGGCGATCGCGGCGAACAGCCGCCGGCCACCCCGGCGCTCATCGAATCCGGACGACCGCCGAAGGTCAACGGGGTGGCCGACCGGCGCTTTATCCGCGTTGCACAACGGAAAGGAAAGGGGTACAAGCGGGCGGGCCTCAGCGGACCAGGCCTGACGGCGTCCACACAGCTTCGCCGACTCAGGAACCCGGCACTCATGGGCTACCGCGTAGAAGAGGACAAGAACGGGGGCGTACGCCGCTCGAAGATCGTCTTTGGCAGCGACGCGAAGCCCATCCGCGTGGCAGACCCGATCTTCA
>NZ_JBHUAF010000690.1:0-1635 GCF_042789895.1 Kitasatospora sp. NPDC056783 | reverse complement strand
CCGTTACGGCGTCCGGGCCCGCTGTCGTCCCCTCCGGCCCGCCGCGACCCTGCGCTCACAGCGAACAGTTCTGCGTGAGGGATTCTGCGGCCCGGCCTGCGCGTTAGGGTCCTTGGACAGCATCAATCACGACGTGATACCCGAAGCTGTGCGACACCGTGACGGCCGTGGAGCGACCGTCCAAACCGACTGAGCAGGTGGCTAAGTGACGTTCCCGCAGATGCAGATGCCTGGCCCGATGGCGCCGCACGCCGCCGCTGGTGACGTGCTCGGCGGCCTTGGCGACCAGGTCTACAACCGGCTGCTCAACGAGCGGATCATCTTCCTCGGCCAGGCGGTCGACGACGACATCGCCAACAAGATCACCGCGCAGCTGCTGCTGCTGGCCGCGGACCCGGAAAAGGACATCTTCCTCTACATCAACTCCCCGGGCGGCTCGATCTCGGCCGGCATGGCGATCTACGACACCATGCAGTACATCAAGAACGACGTCGTCACCATCGCGATGGGCATGGCCGCCTCGATGGGCCAGTTCCTGCTCACCGCGGGCGCCCCCGGCAAGCGCTTCTCGCTGCCGAACTCGACCATCCTGATGCACCAGCCCTCCGCGGGCCTCGGCGGTTCCGCCACCGACATCCGCATCCAGGCCGAGCAGCTGCTGCGCACCAAGAAGCGGATGTCCGAGCTGATCGCCCACCACAGCGGCCAGTCCTTCGACCAGATCACCGCGGACTCCGACCGCGACCGCTGGTTCACCCCGGAGGAGGCCCTGGAGTACGGCCTCATCGACGCGATCATGCACAGCGCCGCGGACGTCCCCGGCGGCGGCGGCACGGGCGCTGCCTGAGCCCAGGCCCGGCCCGCGAGACCACAGCCCCAACGCCCCGGAGGACAAGGACCCCCATGAACATCCCCAGCCTGTCGGCCGCCAAGGCCCGCGTCGAGGACATGCGTGCCGAGGGCCGCTACATCGTCCCGCGCTTCGTCGAGCGCACCACGCAGGGCATCCGTGAGTACGACCCGTACGCCAAGCTGTTCGAGGAGCGCATCATCTTCCTCGGCTCGCAGGTCGACGACGTC
This sequence comes from Kitasatospora sp. NPDC056783, assembly GCF_042789895.1. NCBI lineage: Bacteria > Bacillati > Actinomycetota > Actinomycetes > Kitasatosporales > Streptomycetaceae > Kitasatospora > Kitasatospora sp. NPDC056783. The sequence goes on along the minus strand of NZ_JBHUAF010000690.1, from coordinate 555 downwards.
TCGGCGAACGACATCATGGCGCAGCTGCTGTGCCTGGAGTCGATGGACCCGGACCGCGAGATCCAGATGTACATCAACTCGCCCGGCGGCTCGTTTACGGCCCTGACGGCCATCTACGACACCATGCAGTACGTCAAGCCGGACATCACCACGGTCTGCATGGGCCAGGCGGCCTCCGCCGCGGCCGTGCTGCTCGCCGCCGGCACCCCCGGCAAGCGGATGGCGCTGCCGAACGCCCGGATCCTGATCCACCAGCCGTACACCGAGACCGGCCGCGGCCAGGTGTCCGACCTGGAGATCCAGGCCAAGGAGATCTTCCGGATGCGCGAGCAGCTGGAGGAGATGCTCTCCAAGCACTCCAACCGGTCGGCGGAGCAGGTGCGCGACGACATCGAGCGCGACAAGATCCTCACCGCCGAGGAGGCCGCCGAGTACGGCCTGATCGACCAGATCATCTCCACCCGCAAGACCTCGCTGACCTCCTGAGGTCGGCTCCCTCCCGGCCCGCCATCGGGTGGGGAGGGGCCCATCGGGGCGGGGTGCGCACCCGGGTGC
>NZ_JBHUAF010000689.1:0-1645 GCF_042789895.1 Kitasatospora sp. NPDC056783 | reverse complement strand
GGCATCGACCCGCGCGCGGCCGGACGGCGGCGGTGCTTACGGTGGCGACGCTCCCCAGCGGCCCCGTGGAGCGGCGCTCCGGCCCGCCGAGCAGCGCGCTCCGGGGCCCTTCGCCAAGGGGCCGACCGCCCCAGAGAGGCGCCTGCACCGATGACCGACACCCGACGGCCGCGCCCGGCCGCTCCCCGCGCCCTCCACGCGCCCCGCGCCGTCCGCGTTCCCCGCTCCGTACGGGTGGCCTCCGCCGCCCTCGCGCTGGCCGGCCTGCTCGCCGTCTCGGCCTGCTCCGGGGGCGGCGAGCAGGCGCAGCGGCAGGCCGGTCCGGGGCTCACCGCCGAACCGGCCGCGCTCAGCCCGTCCCCCGGGACCGGCGGCAGCCCCTCCGGCGGGGTGGTGGCGCTCACCCCGGACGTCACCGCCAAACTGGACGCCTCGATCAAGCAGGTGATGAGCCAGGCGTCGATCCCCGGGGTGATCGTCGGCTACACCACCCCCGACGGCGGCTACCAGCGGAACTTCGGCGTCGCCGACAAGGACGCCGGCACGCCCATGTCGGCGGACCTGTACACCCGGATCGGCAGCGTCACCAAGACCTTCACCGCCACCGCCGTGCTGCTCCTGGCCGACCAGGGCAAGCTCAGCCTGGACGACCCGGTGTCCAAGTACGTCGCCGACGTGCCCGGCGGTGACGGGATCACCCTGCGCCAGCTCGGCCAGATGCGCAGCGGCCTGTACAACTACAGCGACGACCCGGACTTCCAGCACGAGTTCCTCAGCGACCCCGACCACCCGTTCACGCCGGACCAGTTGCTCGCGTACGCGTTCAAGCACCCGGCCGACTTCGCGCCGGGCAGCAGGTTCGAGTACTCCAACACGAACTACATCCTGCTCGGCCAGGTGGTCGAGAAGGTCGGCGGGCAGACGCTCGGCGACTACCTGAAGGCGCAGGTCTTCGGCCCGGCCGGGCTCACCGGCACGACCTTCCCGACCGACGCGACCTTCCCCGACCCGCACGCCCACGGCTACACCAACCAGACCCTGGACGGCCGGCTCACCGACGCCACCACCTGGAACCCCTCCTGGGGCTGGGCGGCCGGCGCGGTGATCTCCGACCTGGCGGACCTCCAGACCTGGTCGAAGGTGCTGGCCACCGGCACGCCGCTGCTCAAGCCGGCCACCCAGGCGGACCGGCTCAAGGGGCAGGACACCGGCACCCCCGACCTCAATTACGGCTTCGGGGTGTTCACCACCCACGGGTGGATCGGGCACAACGGCTCGCTGCCCGGGTACGAGACCGTCGTGGTGTACCTCCCGGCTGCGCAGGCCTCGCTGGTCATCATCCTCAACACCGATGTGTCGTACCAGGGTTCGGAGCCGTCGACGCTGCTGGCGGCCGCGATCACACAGATCGTCTCGCCGGACAACGTCTACACGCTGCCGGCCGGGGCCGCCTCGGGCTCGCCCTACGCGTCGCCGTCCCCCTCCCCCTCGCCCTCCCCGTACCCGTCGCCCTCCCCCTCACCGTCCCCGTACCAGTCGCCGTACCCGACGCCCACGGCCACCCCCTACCCCACGGCCGCGCCGACGCCCGTCCCCAGCCCGGGCGCCACCCTGCACCTGTCCTGAACCGCGTGAGGGGCCCGGC
>NZ_JBHUAF010000688.1:0-1656 GCF_042789895.1 Kitasatospora sp. NPDC056783 | reverse complement strand
CCCCAGGGCCCGGGCGGTTCACCTCGTCCCGACCAGCGGGGCCGCGCCGGCGCGGCCCGCCGGTGCCGGGCGACCGCGCCCGGTCGCGGCCGCCCGTGCGCCGCCGTCGCGCCGCGCCCCCCTTGCTCACCGGCCCGCGCCGCCCCCAGGGGCGGGATGTCCGGGCCCGACCTGACTATTCGTCATGTGATAGTGGAGGGCTCGATCCACCGATGACCATCGTCGAACGAACGGATCTGGTACCGGACTTGCTCTGGCAGGCGAAGGAGGCACTGGCCGCGCTGGACCGCAGAACGGCGGAGCCGGACGGGCGGAGCCACCTGGCGACGGCCGCCGACCGGCTGCTCATCGCCTGTGAGTTCCCGAGTCTGCTGCGCGCGGCGGCGGGCGAACCGGAGCGGGTGGCGGCCCTCGACGCGATCGGCGACCGGAACCGCGACGCCGTGCGGCACGGCGACGCCGTGCGACACCGCGCCGCCTGGGCGCTGGCCGGCTGTCTGCTCGGCGACCCCGGACTGCCGGACCCGCCGGACGGCGCCGGGTCGGCCCTCTCCTCCTGTGCGTTCAGCGCGGAGACCGCCTCCGCCGTGGTGGCGGCCGTCACCGCCCTGGTGTACGGCAACCACCTGGAGGCCGCGATCTCCTGGTGCGACTGGGCGCTGCCGCAGGCGGCGCGGTCGGCCACCGAGAGCTGGTCGGGCCGGCTGCTGGCGGTACGGGCGGAGGCGTCCCTGCACCGGGGCGACGTGCTGGTCGCGCTGGCGCGCGCCGAGGCGGCGCTGGAGTCGGCGCCGCCGGAGCCGCGCGGTGCCTGGATCGGCGGACCGCTGGCCTGTCTGATCGCCGGCTACACCGACCTCGCGGAGCTCGGCGCGGCCCGCGGCTGGGTGCGGCGCCCGGTGCCCGCGCCGATCTTCGAGACCCGGCACTGCCTCGGCTACCTCTACGCCCGGGGCCACTACCACCTGGCCGACGGCGAACACCGCTCCGCACTGGCCGACTTCATGAGCTGCGGACGGCTGCTGGTCTCCTGGGGGCTGGATACGGACCTGTACCCGTGGCGGTTCGCGGCCGCCGCGGCGTACCTGGGCCTCGGCGACCACGACGCGGCGCTCACCATGGTCGACTCCCGGCTGGCCGGGTCCGCCGCCGACGGGGTGCACGCCTTCGGCCGGCCGGGGACCAGGAGCCGGCGCCGGCAGGAGCAGCGGGAGGAGCTGTTCGGCCTCCTCCAGGAGAGCGCCGGGCGCCCCGGCCTGTTCTCCCGGCTGCGGCTGCTCCAGTGGGGCGACCTGCCGGGCGCCGTCCCGCACCGGGTCGTCCGCTACAAGGTGACCGACCGCTACGCGGCCGCGCTGGACGAGCTCAGCCCGTCCGAACAGCGGGTCGCCCTGTTGGCCGCGCGGGGCGAGACCAACCAGCGGATCGCGCGGTCCCTGTCGATCACGGTCAGTACGGTGGAGCAGCACCTGACCCGGATCTACCGCAAGCTGCGGGTCAACGGGCGTGGCGAACTGCGCCGGAATCTGGGGTGACCCGGGCACCCGGCAGGCGGCCCGCCCGGGGATTCCCCGGGCCGGGCCGACCGCCGGACGGGCTAGGTGTACTGACCACGGAGGTTGGTGACGGGGTTCACGGGCGGGTGATCTTGAAATG
>NZ_JBHUAF010000687.1:0-1658 GCF_042789895.1 Kitasatospora sp. NPDC056783 | reverse complement strand
GCCCCGGACCGCCCGGGCGCCCGGCTCCCCCGAGCCGGCGCCCGGGCGGTTTCCGTTGCGGAGGTCGTGGTCAGGCCCTTCTCTTCGGCGCGTGTTCGATATACGGTACAAAACGCTTGTTACGTATCCCCGGCGTAGCGAGGCATTGTCGCATCCCCTCCCGCCCTCATCTGGAGATTCCGCAGTGACCGAGCCCACCGAGCCGACCGAGTCCATCAAGTACCGCAAGAACGGCCTGACCCGCGGGGTGACCGACGAGCTCGCCGAGAACATGACGCGGGGCTGGGCCGACACCGAGCGCACCACCCTGGAGCCGGTGGCCCAGGCCGCGTACACCGCCCGCCGCCGGGCCGCGCTGTCCGCCGCCTTCCCCGGCGAGTTGCTGGTGGTCCCGGCCGGCAACCCCAAGGTGCGCGCCAACGACACCGACTACCCGTTCCGCCCCTCCTCCGACTACGCCTACCTCACCGGCGACCAGTCCGAGGACGCCGTGCTGGTGCTGCTGCCCACCGGCGGGAGCGGCCACGAGGCCGTGCTCTATCTGCGCGGCCGCTCCCGCGTCGACAACGGCGAGTTCTGGCTCGACGGCCACGGCGAGCTGTGGGACGGCCGCCGCAACAGCCTCACCGAGAGCGAGCGGCTGTTCGGCCTGCCCTGCCGGGACGTCCGCGCCGTCCACGCCGACCTGCGCGCCGCCACCGGCCCGGTGCGGGTGCTGCGCCGGCACGACGCGGGCGTGGAGACGGCCCTCGCGGACCGCCTCTCCACCGAGCTGGACGACGAGTTCGAGGTCTTCCTGTCCGGACTGCGCCTGGTCAAGGACGCGTGGGAGATCGAGGAGATGCGCTTCGCCTGCGCGGCGACCGCCCGCGGCTTCGAGGACGTGGTGCGCGTCCTCGGCACCGACACCGAGACCGCCGAGCGGCTGATCGAGGGCACCTTCTTCCTCCGCGCCCGGGTCGAGGGCAACGACGTGGGCTACAGCACCATCGCCGCGGCCGGCCCGCACGCCACCACCCTGCACTGGGTGCGCAACAACGGCCACGCCAAGCCGGGTGACCTGCTGCTGCTCGACGCGGGCGTCGAGACCAACCACCTCTACACCGCCGACATCACCCGCACCCTCCCGGTCAGCGGCCGCTTCACCGGGATCCAGCGCAAGGTCTACGACGCCGTGCACGCCGCCCAGGAAGCCGGCATCGCGGCCGTCAAGCCGGGCGGGCGGTTCCGCGACTTCCACCACGCCGCCCAGCGCGAGCTGGCCGAGCACCTCACCTCCTGGGGCCTGTTCGGCGACCTGAGCGCGGACAAGGTGTACGAGCTGGGCCTGCACCGCCGCTTCACCCTGGCCGGCACCGGCCACATGCTGGGCCTGGACGTCCACGACTGCGCCCACTCCCGCACCGAGGAGCACGTCGACGGCCCGCTCGTGCCGGGCATGGTGCTCACCGTCGAGCCGGGCATCTACTTCCAGGAGAACGACCTGACGGTGCCGGAGGAGTACCGGGGCATCGGGGTGCGGATCGAGGACGACATCCTGGTCACCGAGGACGGCAACGAGAACCTCTCCGCCGGCCTCCCCCGCACCTCCGACGAGGTCGAGGCCTGGCTGGCGCGACTGCGCGGCTGACGAACGGCCGCGGCCCGTGCTCCCGCCC
>NZ_JBHUAF010000686.1:0-1659 GCF_042789895.1 Kitasatospora sp. NPDC056783 | reverse complement strand
GGTTCCGGCGGTGTTCGAGGAGCGGGCCGTGGCCACTCCCGAGGCGGTGGCGCTGGTGTGCGGGGAGGAGGTGCTGACGTTCCGGGAGCTGAACGCGCGGGCCGACCGGCTGGCGTGCCGGCTGGTCGGTGCCGGGGTGGTGCCGGGGGCGATGGTGGCCTTGGCGCTGCCGCGCTCGGTGGAGACGGTGGTCGGGCTGCTGGCGGTGCTCAAGGCGGGTGGTGCCTATCTGCCGCTGGACGCCGAGTACCCGGTGGAGCGTACCGGGCGCATTCTGGCGGACGCGGGGCCCGTGCTGGTGCTGACGGATGCTCGTTGGCCGCTGCCGGAACTGCTGGCCGAACTTCCGGTGATGGATGTCACGGATGTGCCCGGTTCTACGGGGTTCGACAGGCCCGTGCTGTCCCCGCAGGATGCCGCGTATGTGATCCACACGTCCGGTTCGACGGGCCGGCCCAAGGGTGTGGTGGTTCCGCACGGCAGTCTGGCGGCGTTGTTGGCTGGTCACCGGGAGACGGTGATCGCGGACGCGGAGGCGGCGTACGGCCGGCTGCGGGTCGCGCTGACCGCTTCGCTCTGCTTCGACGCCTCGTTGGAGGTGGTGCTGTGGATGGTCGCGGGGCACGAGCTGCACCTGATCGGGGACGAGGTCCGCCGGGATGCCCGGCAGCTGGTGCGCCATGTGCGTGCGGCGGGGCTGGACGCGTTGCACGTGACTCCCTCGTACGCGGAGCAGTTGGTGGAGGAGGGGCTGCTGGAGGAGTGCGCGCCGAAGCTGTTGCTGCTCGGTGGTGAGGCGATCGGTCAGGGCCTGTGGTCCAGGCTGTGCGCGGCTCCGCTGACCGCCGGCCACACCATGTACGGGCCGACCGAGTCCACCGTGCACGCCCTCACCCGGCCGCTGGAGGGCGCGGAACGCCCGGTGCTCGGCCGGGTCGTCGCCGGGACCGCCGGATACGTGCTGGACGAGCACCTGAACCCGGCACCGGTCGGTGTCCCCGGGGAGCTCTACCTGTCGGGGGCCGGTCTGGCCCGCGGCTACCTCGGCCGCCCGGCGCTCACGGCGGAGCGGTTCGTCGCCAGCCCCTTCACGGCCGGCCAGAGGATGTACCGCACCGGCGACCTGGTCCGCCGCACCCGCGACGGCGAGCTGGAGTACCTCGGCCGCACCGACCACCAGGTCAAGGTCCGGGGCTTCCGGGTCGAACTCGGAGAGATCGAGGCCGTGTTGGCCGCCCACCCGGCCGTCCGCCAGGCCGCCGTGCTGCCCGACGACAGCGGTCGGCGCCTGGTCGCCTACGTGGTCGCCGACGGCCCCCTCGACCCGGTCGCCCTGCGCTCCTTCGCCGGCGAGTCGCTTCCCGGCTACATGGTCCCGGCCGCCGTCATGGCGCTCGACGCCCTGCCGCTGACCGCCAACGGCAAGCTGGACCGGGCCGCGCTCCCGGCCCCCGACTTCTCCGCGCCGGCCGGCGGCCGGGCCGCCCGGACCCCGCAGGAGGAGATCCTCTGCGGCCTGTTCCGCGAGGTGCTCGGCCTCGACGCGGTCGGCGCCGACGACGACTTCTTCGAGCTCGGCGGGCACTCCCTGCTCGCCACCCGGCTGCTCAGCCGGGTCCGTTCGACCCTGGGTGCCGAGCTGGCCGTCCGGGATGTCTT
>NZ_JBHUAF010000685.1:0-1677 GCF_042789895.1 Kitasatospora sp. NPDC056783 | reverse complement strand
GGGCCGGGGGCGACGGCGCGGGCGCCGGCTCGCTCGGCGCGTCCCCGGGCGTGGCGGCCGGGGCGGCGGGCGCCGGCTCGTGGTTGAAGAGCTGCCGGACGATCTTCTTGATCAGCTCCGGGTTGACGGTGTTGACCTCCTGCCCGCCGACCGTCCTGAAGCCGGTGATCGGCAGGGTGTTGAACTCCACGTTGCCGCCGGTCAGGTTGGGCGCCTGCTGGGCGAAGTCGAGGATGTTCCACTCGTTGTCGATGACGACGTCCTTCTTCACCACCGCGAACAGCTTCTGCATCTGCCCGAAGTCGTTCAGGATGCCCTGCTGCTTGAGCTTGTACTCGACGGAGGAGAGGAACGCCTGCTGCCGGTGGGTGCGGTCGAGGTCGCCGTTGGTGAGGTGGTGGCGCTGGCGGACGAAGGAGAGCGCCTGGGCGGCGTCGAGGGAGCTGATCCCGGCCAGGAGCTTGAGGCCGGTGCCGCCGCCCTCGTGGCCGGCGGTCCGGGCGATGATCGGATCGTCCACCGGGTGGTTGAGGCAGACCTGGATCGGCTCGACCGCCTTGGCGATGTCGTAGAAACCCATCAGGTTCACCTCCGCGAAGTGGTCGATCGGCACGTCCAGGAGGCTCTGCACGGTCTGGATGGTGGCCGAGCGCCCGGCCTCGCGGCTCTGCCGCTCCAGCTCCGCCTTGGAGAGCCCCTTGCCGGACAGCTTCTGCTCGGCCGCCTCCTTGGCGATGCCGTACGCCTCCTTGATCTTGTGCTGCTTGCCGTCCGCGCCCGTGGTCTGCACGTAGTCGTCGCGCGGGACGGACAGCGCGGTCACCTTGCCGCCGTTGGCCGGGATGTGCAGCACGATCAGGGCGTTGGTGTTGTAGCCGCCGATCCCGCTGGAGCCGGCGTGCAGTTCGTCCTCCACGAACTGCTTGGGCAGGTCGTTGCCGTCCATGTCCTTGCGGCTGTCCAGGCCGATCAGCAGCAGGTTGACGGACTTGTCGAGGTGTGGCGGGGCGTTCTTCTTGGCCTCGCTCAGCGCGGTGGACTTGATCATGCCGTCGTCCAGGCTGCGGTACTCGTACCAGGTGAAGCCGCTCGCGCCGAGCACGGCCGCCGAGACGGTGCAGGCGAGGGTCCGCCCGACGGCGGTCAGCGGGTCGGCGCCGCGCTGCGGGGCGTGGCCGCGCCGACCGCGGCCGCCGGAACGGCTGTGGCGCTCAGCCACGGCGGCCCCTTCCGGCCGGGGCGGCCGGCCGGCCGGTTCGCCGGTGCTCCGCCACCGCCCGCCGCCGGTCCGCGACCACGCGGGCCACGATCACGGCGAGCGCCGCCGCCACCGCCGCCGCCATCACCGGGAACGCCCCGACCACCCAGCGCAGCGCACCGGTTCCGAGGTTCTTTCCCTGGTACTTCCCCGGGTTCGCCAGGTACTCGACGCCCGACGCGGTGAGCAGCACCACGACCGGAGTGGCCGTCACCACCCACCACCGGCCCGCCCGGCCGCACAGGGCCGCCGCGGCCGCCGTCCCGAGCACCGAGCCCACCGCGAACAGGAGGCCGACGCCCGGCCCGTCGAGTTCGTCCGCGACCGCGCCGAGCAGCGGCAGGCCGACCGCCGAGAGCGCCGCCGCCACCGCGCCGCGCCGGCGCGCCTGCTGCCGGCGCCGGGCCGCCCCCGGCCGC
>NZ_JBHUAF010000684.1:0-1680 GCF_042789895.1 Kitasatospora sp. NPDC056783 | reverse complement strand
CGGCTTCTTCGTCAACACCCTCGTCCTGCGCACCGACACCAGCGGCGACCCCACCTTCCGCGAACTCCTCGACCGGGTCCGCCGCACCGACCTCGCTGCCTACGACCACCAGGACATCCCCTTCGAGCGCCTGGTCGAACACCTCAACCCCACCCGCACCCCCGCCCGCCACCCGCTCTTCCAGACCGTCGTGACCCTCAACGAGCGGCGGCCCGGCAGCCTCCGCTTCGGCGCCGCCACCGCCGACCCGGTCGAAGTCGGCGAGCCCCAGGCCCAGTTCGACCTCACCTTCAACTTCGTCGAGCGGCTGGCCGCCGACGGCGGCTGCCTGGGTGTGCGCGCCGCCGTCGACTACGCGGCCGACCTCTTCGACCACGCCACCGCCGTCTCCCTCGCCGAGCGCCTGGTGCGCGTCCTGCGCGCCGTCGCGGCCGACCCGGAAACCCCGATCGGCGCCATCGAGATCCTCGACCCGGCCGAACGCGAACGGCTGCTCACCGGCTGGAACGGACCGGCGGCGGACGTCACCGAACCGAGCCTGCCCCGGCTGTTCGAGGCCCAGGCGGCCGCCACCCCCGGGGCCCCGGCCCTGATCTCCGGCACCGAGCGGCTGGACTACGCCGAGCTCAACGACCGCGCCAACCGGCTCGCCGCCCTGCTGCTGGCGCGCGGGCTGACCACCGAACAGCCGGTCGCGGTGCTGATGGAGCGCTCGGCCGCGCTGCCCGTCGCCGTCCTCGCGATCGCCAAGGCGGGCGGCACCTACGTCCCGCTGGACGACCGCTATCCGCTGGACCGGCTCCGGCACATCCTCGCCGACACCCGCACCGGCCTGCTGCTGACCGACCCGGCCCACCGGGGCCACCCGGTGCTCACCGCCGAGCACCGGGCCACCGAGGACTTCGCGACCGTCGAGGTCACCGGGGAACTGCTCGCCGAGGCCCCCTCGGCGGGCGACCCGGCCGTGCCGGTGCTGCCCGGCCAGCTGGTGTACGTGATGTACACCTCCGGCTCGACCGGGGTTCCCAAGGGCGTCGCCGTCACCCACCGCAACGTGGTGGACCTGCTGGGCAACCCGCAGTTCCGGGCCGGCCACCACGAACGGGTGCTGCTGCACTCGCCGACCGCCTTCGACGCCTCCACCACCGAGATCTGGGCGCCGCTGGTCACCGGCGGGGCGATCGTCCTCGCAGAGCCGGGCGAGCTGGACGTCCGGCGCCTCGCCGAGACCATCACCGCCCACCGGGTGACGCTGGTCCAGGCGCCGTCCGGCCTGCTGCGGCTGATGGCCGACGAGGACCCGGACGTCTTCCGGCACGTCCGCCAGGTGTGGACCGGCGGCGACGTCGTCCCGCCGGAGTCCGTGCGCCGCCTGCTGCGGGCCTGCCCGGACACCTCCGTGGTCGCGGTGTACGCGCCCACCGAGGCCACCGCCATCAAGACCACCTTCACCATGAGCGCGGCCGAGTCCGTCCCCGCCGTGGTGCCGATCGGACGCCCGCTGGCCAACACCCGGCTGTACGTGCTGGACGCCGGGCTGCGGCCGGTGCCCGCCGGGGTCGCGGGCGAGCTGTACATCGCCGGGGCCGGCCTGGCCCGCGGCTACCTCGGCCGCCCGGACCTGACCGCCGAACGCTTCGTGGCCTGCCCCTTCGGCGAGCCCGGCGCCCGGATGTACCG
>NZ_JBHUAF010000682.1:0-1715 GCF_042789895.1 Kitasatospora sp. NPDC056783 | reverse complement strand
CGGCATCTCCGCCTGCCGGGGTGCTCTGCGCACCGCTCTCGCCCGTCCGCGTGTCATCGCGGCCGCGGCCTCCCCGGCGGCACCGCTCCCCGTCCCCAGGGGATCGGTGCCCGTCTTCGGCCGGCCCGTGGGGCCGGTGTCCTGCCTCCCGCTCAGCGGGTGATCAGATCGGCGACGGCCTGGGCCTGGCTCGCCATCTGCTCCCACCCACCGAAGAGCAGCACCAGGAGCACAGCGCACGGCAGGGCCATCGCCAGTGCCACGGCCGGGTGGCGCGTGGGCTGCTCGGTTGACCGGGACCGGACGAAGGCCTGCCGGCGGCGGCTGGGAGTTCCCGTGAGCTGCGGTGGCATGTCCTTGCTCCTGATCCGGTCGAGTTGGCGCGGTGGACGGCTTACCTCGGGGGACGAGTTCCCCGTCCACCGCTGAGCACAACGCTATTGGTCGAGGGGTTGTCCGGGCGTCATGCCGTCGTACCGTTCCTCGGACGTCCCGGAGGATGACGATGGGACCCGAGGCCTACTACCGCAGGGGGACGGAGGTCTCATCCGGCCCCCGGGGGAACCCTGAGGGGCAACCCCGAGAAACCCTTCGGTGGCTCTGTGACCTGCGACCCAGCGCAAGATCGGACAATCGCACGGCGGCTTGAGGTGTTGCGTATCAGCACACCGCAGCGGGCAGTCCGTAAGCTGTGCCAGACAGAAACTGACGACGGCCCAACCGACGGGGCCTCACCCACCGGCTGACGGGGAACGAAACATGGCGATGATGCGGCTGAGGCGTGAGGACCCCCGCATCGTCGGGCCGTACCGCCTGCACCGGCGACTGGGCGCCGGCGGGATGGGCGTGGTGTACCTCGGGTCCGACCGCCGCGGGCAGCGCGTCGCCCTCAAGCTGATCCGCGCCGAACTCGCCGAGGACCAGGAGTTCCGCACCCGGTTCGCCCGCGAGATCGCCGCCGCCTCCCGGATCCGGGGCGGCTGCACCGCGCGCGTGGTCGGCTCGGACATCGAGGCCGACCGGCCCTGGCTGGCCACCGCCTACGTGCCGGGGCCCTCCCTCTACAAGCGCGTCGGCGACGAGGGGCCGCTGAACTGGCCCGAGGCGGCCCGGATCGGGGCCTCGCTGGCCGACGGGCTGGTCAAGGTGCACGAGGCGGGCGTGGTCCACCGGGACCTCAAGCCCTCCAACATCCTGCTCTCGCCCCGCGGCCCCCGGATCATCGACTTCGGCATCGCCTGGTCGCGCGGCGCCAGCACGCTCACCCATGTCGGCACCGCGGTCGGCTCACCCGGCTTCCTCGCGCCCGAGCAGGTGCGCGGCGCCGCCGTCACCCCCGCCACGGACGTCTTCGCCTTCGGGGCCACGCTCGCGTACGCGCTCACCGGCGACACCCCGTTCGGGTCCGGGGCGTCCTCCGAAGTGATGCTCTACCGGGTCGTCCACGAGGAGCCCGACCTCTCGGCGGTGCCTCCGCAGCTGGCGCCGCTGATCCGCGCCTGCCTGGCCAAGGAGCCCGCCGAGCGCCCCGGGGCGTCCGCGCTGCACGAGCGGCTCAGCGAGCTGGCGGCGCGCGGCGCGGCCGCGGGCTCCCCCGGCGGTGCCCGCGCGGCACGGCACGGGCGGGGCCCGGCGGCTCCGGCACCCGCTCCGGCACCCGCGCCCGCCCCGGCACCGGGTCGGCCCGAGGGCGGACGGCAGGGCGTCCCGGCCCC
>NZ_JBHUAF010000681.1:0-1729 GCF_042789895.1 Kitasatospora sp. NPDC056783 | reverse complement strand
GCACCTCCACCAACCCCGCCGACTGCGCGGACGGCGGCCCCGGCCCCTGGGCCAAGAACACCACCGTCGCGCCCGGAGCCACGGCATTCTGGCGAATCACGGTGACCAACACCGGGACGGTCCCGATCACCGGGATCACGCTGGCTGACGCGGTCACTCCCGCCTGCGTCACCGCCGCAGGAACGTTCGACCTCACGGCCGGCGCCTCGCACCAGGTCTTCTGCGACCTGGCCAACGTCACCCAGCACACCGTCAACACAGTGACGGCCTCGTTCCCCGGACCCGGCGGAACACCGATCACCACACCGCCGTCCGAAGCCACGGTCGACGTGCCGTCACTGACCATCCTGAAGGAGGTCTGCACCTCCACCAACCCCGCCGACTGCGCGGACGGCGGCCCCGGCCCCTGGGCCAAGAACACCACCGTCGCGCCGGGTGCCACGGCATTCTGGCGAATCACGGTGACCAACACCGGGACGGTCCCGATCACCGGCATCACGCTGGCTGACGCGGTCACTCCCGCCTGCGTCACCGCTGCCGGAAGCTTCGACCTGGCGGCCGGCGCCTCGCACCAGGTCTTCTGCGACCTGGCCAACGTCACCCAGCACACCGTCAACACAGTGACGGCCACCTTCCCCGGACCCGGTGGAACACCGATCACCACACCGCCGTCCGAGGCGACGGTGGACGTGACGCCACCAGTCGTGCCATCGATCAGCATCGACAAGGAGGTCTGCACCTCCGCGACGGCGTCCGACTGTGCGGACGGCGGCCCGGGCCCGTGGGCGAAGAACGCGATCGTCGCGCCCGGGGCCACGGCGTACTGGCGGATCACCGTGACCAACACCGGCACCGTCCCCGTCACCGGCATCACGCTGGCTGACGCCGTCACCCCGGCCTGCGCCACCGCCGCCGGCACCTTCGACCTCGCCGTCGGCGCCTCGCACCAGGTCTTCTGCGACCTCGCCAACATCACTCAGCACACCGTCAACACCGTCACCGCCACCTTCCCCGGCCCCGGCGGCACCCCCATCACCACGCCCCCGTCCGAGGCGACGGTCGACGTGCCGTCGCTGGCCATCCTGAAGGAGGTCTGCACCTCCACCAACGCCGCCGACTGCGTGGAAGGCGGTAGCGGACCGTGGGCCAGTAGCACGACGATCCCCTCGGGGACCACGGCGTACTGGCGCATCATGGTCACCAACACCGGCACCGTCCCGATCACCGGCATCACCCTGACGGACAGCGTGTCACCGTCGTGCGTCACCGTCGCCGGGACGTTCGACCTGGCGGCCGGCGCCTCGCACCAGGTCTTCTGCGACCTGGCCAACGTCACCCAGCACACCGTCAACACGGTGACGGCCTCCTTCCCCGGACCCGGTGGAACCCCAATCACCACACCGCCATCCGAAGCCACGGTGGACGTGACCCCGCCTGTCGTGCCGTCCATCAGCATCAACAAGGAGGTCTGCACCTCCACCAACCCCGCTGACTGCGCAGACGGCGGCCCCGGCCCCTGGGCCAAGAACACCACCATCCCGTCCGGCTCCACCGCCTACTGGCGTATTACGGTGACGAATACCGGCACCGTCCCGGTCACCGGCATCACCCTGACGGACAGCGTGTCACCGTCGTGTGTCACGGCTGCCGGCACCTTCGACCTCGCGGTCGGCGCCTCCCGTCAGGTGTTCTGCGACCTGGCGAACCTCACCCAGCACACCGTCAACAC
>NZ_JBHUAF010000680.1:0-1729 GCF_042789895.1 Kitasatospora sp. NPDC056783 | reverse complement strand
GGTGGTCAGCGTCCGGGGGCCCGGAGGGTGACCTCCTGGAGGAACCACTCGTTGCCGTCGGGGTCGGCGAAGCGGGCGAAGGTGCCGTAGCTGGGCCGGCCCGGGGCGACGCCGGGCACCCGGTGGGTCCCGCCGGCGTGGTGGAAGACTCCGGTCTCGTCGTGGAAGGGGCCGTCGATGTCGACTCCGCGCCGGGCCAGTTCCCCGGCCGCCCGCTCGATGTCGGTCACGACCAGGTGCAAGCCCCGGGCGAAGCCCACCGGGAGCGCGGTCAGGCCCTCCCCGAAGACGACGGAGCAGGCGGAGCCGGGCGGGGTGGCCTGGACGATCCGGTAGCCCTCCTCGATCGGGAAGTCCGCGTCGAGGCGGAAGCCGAGCGTGTCGACGTAGAACTCCTTGGCGATGTCGACGTCGGAGACGGGCAGGACGATGACTTCGAGTTTCAGCTCCACAGGGGTGTTCTCGCTTTCGGGAGGAGAAGGGGCGGTGGGTTGCCGTGCGCGGCGGTCGCGGGAGGTCCGCGCTACCTCAGCGACCGGAAGGCGGTGCGGAGTTCTTCGGCCAGCAGCCGCGGCTGCTCCCAGGCGGCGAAGTGGCCGCCCCGGTCGACCTCGTTCCAGTGGATGATGTTGCCGAAGGTCTTCTCGCCCCAGCTGCGCGGCGCGGGGTAGATCTCGGCGGGGAAGACCGTCACGGCGACCGGCAGCTTCGGGATGGGGACCGCGTTGAACGGTCCGCCGCCGGCCTGGGCACCCTCCCAGTACAGCCGGCAGGAGGACGCGCCGGTGCCGGTCAGCCAGTACATCGAGATCGCGTCGAGCATCTCGTCGTAGCCGAGGACCTTCTCGGGAACGCCGGCCGAGTCCGTCCACTCCGCGAACTTGTCGTAGTAGTAGGACGCCATGCCGACCGGGGAGTCGGTGAGGGAGTAGGCGATCGTCTGCGGGCTCCGGTTCATCATCGCCGCGTAGCCGAAACCGTCGCGGTAGAAGTGCAGCAGCCGCTCGTACGCCCGCTTCTCCTCCGCCGACAGGTCGGCGGGGGTCGGGTCGAAGTTGCGCAGTCGACGCAGGACGTCGTCCGGCACCGTCCCCGGCATGTTGACGTGGATGCCGAGCAGCCCCTTCGGCCGCTGGACGGCGAGCACCTCGGAGAGGATCGCGCCGTGGTCGCCGCCCTGCGAGACGTACTCCGGGTACCCGAGGCGCATCATCAGCTCGTGGAAGGCGGGCGCGATGCGGGCGAAGTTCCACCCGGTCCCGGTCGGTTTGCCCGAGAAGCCGTAGCCGGGCAGGGTCGGCAGCACCAGGTGGAAGGCGTCCTCGGCGCGGCCGCCGTGCGCGGTGGGGTTGGTCAGCGGGTCGATGACCTTCAGCAGTTCGACGATCGATCCGGGCCAGCCGTGGGTCATCAGCATCGGCATGGCGCCGGCGTGCGGGGAGCGGATGTGCGCGAACTGGATGTCCAGCCCGTCGATCTCCGTGATGTACTGCGGCAGTTCGTTGAGGCGCCGCTCCAGCTTGCGCCAGTCGTACCGGGTGCCCCAGTACTCCATCAGCGGCCGCATCCTCGCCAACTGCGCGCCCTGGCCGCGGTCGTCGACCGTCTCGCGGTCGGGCCACCGGGTCGCCCGGATGCGCCGCCGCAGGTCGTCGAGGTCCCCCTGGGCGACCTTGACGCGGAACGGGCGGATGCCCGAGCCCGGCCGCGGCGCCCAGTCGGCCACCGC
>NZ_JBHUAF010000679.1:0-1741 GCF_042789895.1 Kitasatospora sp. NPDC056783 | reverse complement strand
ACGGGATGGAACAAGGCCGGGATGATCCGCCAGGCCAGGACGAGAGGGTAGGAACCAGCGAGCGCGTAGACGACGTTAGCGGCGGCGAAGACGGCACGCATCCGGCGCGGCACGCTCCACCCCACCCCGGAACACCGCCGCCCGTAAAGCCCGGTGCCGTTGGTGGTGATGTTGGGTCCAGTCAGGGGCGGGGTGCGCTGTGACCTCGATCGAGAGGACCGTGTGTCCACGGTTCAAGCGGCTGAGGTCAGCGGACGGGTCTGCGGTACGTGCACACACTGTTCCATGTCGCGCGGACGGCTCCTGGCGCCTGCTCCCTGGTCATTGCGTCACTTCCGCAGCAACACCCGGCTGTGGCCGGGTCCGCACGCCCCAGCGGGCAAGAGACGGGCCGGCGGCGCCCAGCAGGACGAAGAACAAGGCCAGCAGCAGCCAGCCCGCCGGGCCGAGGCCGAGCACCACCGTGGTGAGGATCGCCGGGGCGAGAGCCTGGCCCGCGTTGAAGCCGAGGCCGAAGACACCTTGGTACTGGCCCTGGGCGTGGTTGGGGGCAAGACCGAAACCCAGGGCGAAGGCCGCCGAGGACTCCCAGACCTCTCCCAGGCTGTGGACGAAGATCGCCGCCAGGACCAGTCCCGCTGCCGCCCAGACCGGGGCGTACGCCGCCAGCGCCATCATCGGACAGCTGACGAGGAAGAGCAGCCCCGCGGTGCGGAACGCCCTGCCGCCGTCGTTGAGGGTCTCGATGCGGGAGCCGATCCTGGTCTGCATCAGTATGCAGAAGACGGAATTGGCTGCGAACAGTGCGGGCACCGTCCAACGCGGTGTTTCGGTGTGCTCGGAGATCCAGATCGGCAGGAGCAGGGAGACCACCGGGTACTGCAGTCCCATGGCCCCGTAGAGGGCGGTGAACGTCAGGAACGGACGGTCCGCGAAGACAAGCCAGCGCCGCTGCTGCGGCGGCGCTGCCGGCACGGGATAGCGGGGCAGCAGGAGCAGAAGCGCCGCACACAGCGCGAAGCTCGCCGCGTTGCCGAGAATCAGCGCGACATAGGCGCCGCGGGTGTCCGCGGCCAGCGCCAGCCCGGCACCCATCGCTCCCAGGACGACGCCCAGGTTGACGAAGGTGCGCAGCTTCGCCCGGAACACGGCCGGTCGCTCGCCCCCGACCCGGGCCACCAGAGCCCCCCACGCCGCCCCTCCGACCGCCGCGGCGATCTGGTCGACCGTCGCGGTGATCGTGAGCGCGGCCCAGCTCTCGACGAGGACGAGGGCCGCCATCGACACCGCCTGGATCACGAGGGCCAGCATCATGATCACGCGTGCGCCGTGCCGGTCGGCGAGATGACCCCCGGGTATCCCCGCGCATAAGCCGATCACTCCGGCAATGGTGAGCGCGGCGCCGACCTGCACCGCGGGCAGGCCCACGACCAAGGTGAAATAGAGTGCCGACGCGGCGTTGAAGAGACCGTTGCCGATTCGGTTGACGAAACTGGCGGCGACCAGCACGCGATCCGGCCCGCTGTCCCCCGCCATCCGACCCATCCGACCCATCCGACCCATCCGACCTGCCGAGCCGCCCTCAGTCATGGACCGCAGGCTAACAGCGCCGCAGAACCCGCAGCAGTCGTACGAAGATCGCGTACCCCAACGGCGACGCGGGCCCCGACGCGTCGTTCCACCCCCGCGAGCGGCCGGAGTTCGGCGAGTTGCTCGCCCACGCCCGGCCCGGCCGGGCGTG
>NZ_JBHUAF010000678.1:0-1751 GCF_042789895.1 Kitasatospora sp. NPDC056783 | reverse complement strand
GCTGTTCCTGCACGGCTCGAACTACGGCGCCTGCCGGGAGTTCGGCCGGCAGCTCGCGGAGGCCGCCGCCGAGCTCGGCTGCGAGACCGAGGTCGCCCCGCTGGACGCGTACGCGGACGGACTGCCGACCGACCGGCCGGTGGTGATCACCGCCGCCTCGTACAACGGCCAGCCGACCGACGACGCGGCCGTCTTCGTCCGCCGGCTCCAGGAACCGGAGGGGTTCCGGGCCGCCGGGGCCGAGTACGCGGTGCTCGGCATCGGCGACCGCACCTACGCCGCGACCTACCAGCGCGTCCCGGGCCTGATCGACGACCGGCTCGCCGCACTCGGCGGCACCCGGCTCCTGGACCGCGCCGAGGCCGACGCCTCCGGCGACCTGGACGGCGCCGTACGGCGGTTCACCCAGGAACTGCGTGAGGTCCTGCTGGCCCGGTACGGGGACGCCGACGCCCCCGCCGCGCCGCGGCCGGCGCCGGCCTTCACGGTGACCGAGGTGAGCGGCGGCCCGCTGGCGGCCCTGGCCGCCCGGCACGAGCTGGCGGAGCTGACCGTCACCGCCGTCGGCAGCCTGACCGACCCGGCGTACCACCGGGTCAAGCGGCTGGTGCGCCTCTCCCTGCCGGAGGGCGCCGGCTACCGGACCGCCGACCACCTCACCGTGCTGCCCGCCAACGACCCGCTGCTGGTCGAGCGCGCCGCCAAGCTGTTCGGCGCGGACCCGGACACGGTGCTCACCATCGTGGCGCACCGCCGTACCGGCCCGGCCGTCGACCGCCCGCTGACGGTGCGCGAACTGCTCACCCACCACGTCGAGTTGCAGGACCGGCCGAGCGCCGGTCAGCGCGCCGCGCTGGCCGAGCTCGACCCCTGCCCGCCCGAGCGGGCCGCGCTGCTGGCGCTGTCCGAGGACGACCCGCGCACCCTGCTGGACCTGATCGAGGACCACCCGGCGGTGCAGGAGCGGCTGACCTGGCCGGTGCTGCTGGAGCTGCTGCCGCCGATCCGGCCGCGGCACTACTCGATCTCCTCCTCGCCCGCCGAGCGCCCGGGGGAGGTGGACCTGATGGTGTCGGTGCTCAGCGGTCCGGCCCGCTCCGGCCGGGGCGTCTTCCTGGGCACCGGCTCCGGCCACCTGGACCGGGTGGCCGTCGGCGACACCGTGCTGGCCCGGGTCCGGCCCTGCCGGGAGGCGTTCCGGATCGGCCACCGCACCCCGGTGGTGATGATCGCGGCCGGCACCGGCCTGGCACCCTTCCGGGGTGCCGTCGCCGACCGCCGGGCGCTGCTCGCCGAGGGGGTGGAACTCGCCCCGGCGCTGCTGTACTTCGGCTGCGACGACGAGGCGGCGGACTACCTGCACCGCGAGGAGCTGGAGGCGGCCGAGCGGGCCGGCGCGGTCTCGCTGCGGCCCGCCTTCAGCGAGCGGCCGCGGCACGGGCGCCGCTTCGTGCAGGACCGGATCGCGGCAGAGGCGGCCGAGCTGTGGGAGCTGCTGGAGGCCGGCGCCGAGGTGTACGTGTGCGGCGACGGGGCCCGGATGGCGCCGGGCGTCCGGGAGGCCTTCCGGACGCTGTACCGGGAGCGCACGCCGGGTGCCGACGAGCGGCGGGCGCGGGCCTGGCTCCAGGGGCTGGTCGAGGCCGGGCGGTACGTCGAGGACGTGTACGGGGGTTGATGGCCGGGCCCTGACCACCGGGCCCTGACCACCGGGCCCTGACACGGCCGTGTCCGGCGGCCCCGGACACGAC
>NZ_JBHUAF010000677.1:0-1786 GCF_042789895.1 Kitasatospora sp. NPDC056783 | reverse complement strand
GGGTACGGCACGGTGGCGTTGCGCGGCAGCTCCCACGCGGCGCAGGCCACCCCCGGCAGCTGGGCCGGCGCGCTCCAGTTCTCGTACCTCAGCCAGGCCGCGAACGGCACCTGCGGGCTGAACTCCGCGAACGGGTACAGCTGGTGGTCGAGCGCGGCGGTGGCGGCGGACCGGAGCCGGTCGAGCAGCTCGGCGCACCCCGGCGCGCCCGACGCGTCCACCCCCACCAGCAGCGACTGCACGAAGCAGCCGACCGCCCGCTCAGCCTCCGGCCTGGTCCGGCCGGGCACCGGCGTCATCAGTACGAAGTCGTCCAGGCCGCTGCGGGCGGCCAGCAGGCCGCTCCAGACCGCCGCCACCGCGAGGAACGGGGTGGCCCCCAGCTCCGCCGCCCTGGCCCGCAGCGCGTCCGCGGCCTCGGCGGGCACCGTGAAGGCGTGGGCGGCGCTCAGCACCACCTCGGTGTGGCGGCGCCCAGGGAAGGGGTCGATCGCCTCGGGCGCGTCCGCCAGCGCCGCCGCGAAGTGGGTGCGGGAGGCCGGCCAGTGGGCGTTCGACCACTCCACCAGCTCGCGGTACTCGGGGCCGGGGCGGGCGGCCGGCCCCCGGCGGCCGTTGCTCAGCGCCGAGTACAGCACCCCCAGGTCGCGCAGCAGCAGACCGAGCGACCAGCCGTCGCTGACCAGGTGGTGGACGGCCAGCAGGACGGCGTGGTCCTCCGGCCCCCGGCTCACCACGGCCAGCCTCGTCATCGGGTCCGACGCGAGGTCCGTCGTGCGGTCGCGGACGGCGACCAGCCGGGCCGACACCTCCTCGTCGCTCTCGCCGGGCGCCCGCGCCAGCACCACGTCGGCGCGCGGTTCGTCGTGCAGGACGGCCCGCAGCACCCCGGGTTCGGCGTCGGGCACCGGGACGAACCCGGTCCGCAGCGCGGGGTGGCGGCGGATCGCCTCGCGCAGGGCGTCGGCCAGCACGTCCGTCCGCAGGGCCTCGGTCACCCGGAACATCACCGCCACCGAGCCGACGTTGCGGCCCGGGGCCTCGGCCATCCAGCGCAGGAAGTTCTCCTGCTGCGAGGTGAGCGGCAGGTCGTGCGGCTGGGCGCGCAGGGAGCGGAGGAAGGCCGACACCTCGCCCCCGGGCCGCTCCTCGGGCCCGGCCGCGGTGGCCTCGGCCCGCTCCAGCCAGGCCGCCTGGGCGCGGAGCGAGGGGCGCTCGAAGACCAGTGCGGTGCGCGCCGCCACGCCGAACTCGGCGGAGATCGCGGCGGCCAGCTGGACCGCGCGGAACGAGTCCCCGCCGAGCGCGAAGAACTCGTCCTCCACCGCGCGGACCGGCCGGCCCAGCACCGTCCGCCACAGGCCCGCCAGGGCGAGTTCGCGCTCCGTCTCCGGGGCCCGGCCGGCCGCCGGGGCGGGCTCGTCGAAGGCGGTCCGCAGCTGGTGCTTGACCACCTTGCCGCTGGGGTTGCGCGGCAGGTCGTCCACCACCAGGACGCGGACCGGGAGTTCGGGCCGGGCGAGCCGCTCGCTCAGGAACAGCCGCAGGCCGTCGAGGTCGATGCCGCCCGGCAGCGGGACCACCGCGGCCACCGGCACCTGGCCCATCACCGGATGCGGCAGGCCGAGCGCGGCCGCGTCGGCGACCTGCGGGTGCTCGTGCAGCACCGCCTCGATCCGCAGCGTCGAGACCTTCAGCGCACCGGACTTGACGATGTCGCTCTCCCGGTCGACCAGGTGGAGGAAGCCGTCCCCGTCGAGCCTGCCGAGGTCACCCATGCGCACCC
>NZ_JBHUAF010000676.1:0-1797 GCF_042789895.1 Kitasatospora sp. NPDC056783 | reverse complement strand
TCGGTGGGGAGCGGCCTGCGGTCGTCGTGATGCTTGTCGTTGTGGCGTTTGTCGTGGTGGTGGTGGCGGCGGGGTCGGGGGCCGGTCAGTCCTTGCGGGCCCGGGCGGGCGCGGTGCCCTCGCGGGCCGGGCGGGCCTGCCTGGCCGGCTTCGCGAGCCTGGTGGTCTCCGTGGGCTCCGCCGGCTCGGTGGGCTCGGTGGGTTCGGTGGGCTTCACGGGCTTCACGGGCGGCCTCTCGGCGAACTCGGGCAGCCACTCCAGCATCTCCGCGCGGAACGGTGCCTTGGCGCCCAGCTGGCAGAGCACCCCGATGGTGCTCAGCGTCACCCGGTGGATCAGCAGGTACGCGGGCGGCAGGTTCAGCTGCTTGCCCAGGTTGTAGGCGGGCGAGCGCGGATCGGCGATCCGGGCCGCCTGGGCGCGCATCCAGGCGCGGGTGAAGTGGAAGTTCTCCACCGCGGCCGGCTCGATGATCGGCAGCAGGTAGTCCAGCACCGCGTCCGGGTCCAGTCGGATCGAGGGCTTCACGAAACCCTCCTCGCGCAGCATCCGGAGCACCCCCGCCGCATCCCCGGCCAGTGCCATCCGCAGCGAGGCGCCGATCGGCGCGGGCAGCCCGCCCGGCAGCCGGTCCACGGTGCCGAAGTCCAACACGCCCAGCCGCCAGCCCGACACCGGGCCGTCATCCTTCAACAGCCGGAAGTTGCCCGGGTGCGGGTCCGCGTGCAACAGGCCGGTGCGGGACGGGCCGGCGAACAGGAACCGGGCCAGCACCTGCCCGGCGCGGTCGCGCTCCTCCTGGGTGCCGCCCGCGATCACCTCGGCCAGTGGGATGCCGCCCATCCACTCGGTGACCAGCACCTGGTCGGCCTGGGCCACCACGCGCGGCACCACGATGTCCGGGTCGTCCTCGAACTCCTCGGCGTGCCGACGCTGGGCCTGCGCCTCCAGCTCGTAGTCCAGCTCCTCCGAGACCCGCTCGCGAAGCTCGGTGATCAACGGCTTGATGTCCAGCCCCGGGATCAGCGGGCCCAGCAGCCAGGCCACCCGGCTCAGCTGCGAGAGGTCCGCGAGCAGGGCGTCACCCGCACCCGGGTACTGCACCTTGACGGCGACCTCGCGGCCGTCGTGCCAGACCGCCCGGTGCACCTGGCCGATCGACGCGGCGGCGGCGGGCCGGTCGTCGAACTCGCGGAACAGCTCGCGCCAGTCGTCGCCGAGCCGCTGGGCGAGTGCGGTGTGCACCTTGGCGGCGGGCATCGGGGGAGCGGCGTCCTGGAGCTTGGTGAGCGCCGCCCGGTACGGTCCGGCGACCTCCTCGGGAAGCGCCGCCTCGAAGACGGACAGCACCTGCCCGAACTTCATCGCCCCGCCCTTGAGTTCGCCGAGGACCTTGAACAGCTGGTCGGCGGTGGCCTGTTGGAGCTCGGCGGTGACCACCTCGGCGGAGCGGCCGCCGATGCGCCTGCCCAGGCCGAGCGTGGCGCGACCGGCTATCCCCAGCGGCAGGGCGGCGAGCCGTGCCGTGCGGGTCACTGCCTTGCGCGGAAGATCGCTCACCCTGGCCTCCAATCCCTGGCCCCCGATTTCCGGACGGCCGACCATCTCTACGCCATTGTGCCCGCTCCCCGCCGCCTGCCTGGCGGAATTCGGCGGGGCGGGGCCGGGAGCGCGGTGTCTTTGGGGGGAGTTGGGCGGCTTGGTCCGGTGGGGGTGGGGCGTGGGCTTTGGGGAGGGTCTGCGCGGGAAGTCGGCGGCGCCGACTTCCCGCGCAGTGTGGTGTTGCTCGCTTCCGC
>NZ_JBHUAF010000675.1:0-1815 GCF_042789895.1 Kitasatospora sp. NPDC056783 | reverse complement strand
GCACATAGCCGATGCCGCGCACGGTGTGGATGAGCTTGGGCGCCCCGTCCGCACCCGAGTCCACCTTGCGGCGCACGTACGAGATGTACGACTCGACGATGCTGAGGTCCCCGCCGAAGTCGTACGCCCACACGTGGTCGAGGATCTGCGGCTTGGACACGACCCGGTCGGCGTTGGCCATCAGATAGGCGAGCAGCTTGAACTCGGTGGGGGAGAGCGAGACCGGGCTCGGCGGCCGGGCCGCGGAGACCGTCAAGGGCGCCGGCTACACCGTCAGCAGCGTCGGCAACGCGGCCGGCAAGCCGCGCGGCACCACCGTCGTCGAGTACGGCACGGGCGAGCGCACCGCCGCCGAGGCGGTCGCCAAACTGTTCCCCGGCGCGACCGTGCAGCCCGGCGGGCGGGGCGTCAGCGTCGTCCTCGGCCACGACTTCGCCGCCGCCAACCCGGCGACCGCCACCACACCGGCACCCGGCGGGGCCGCCACCACACCCGCCCCGCTGCCCAGCAGCATCAGCGGCGCCGCCCGCTCGGCCGACGACGACCCCTGCGCCAACCTCTCCTACGGCTGAGCGAGGGCGCCCCGCCCGCGACGGCGGGCGCGGCCGGTCCGCCGCTCCGGGCACGCCCCGCCGTCCGCGCTCCGACGCCCTGACGCCCGGACGCCCGGACGCCCGAAGTTTCGAAAGTCCGGGTGTCCGAACGTCCGGGGGGAGGTCAGATCCCCGGCGACCGCGCCCGCCGGGAGGTCAGCGCCGCGTCCCGCAGGACGGACAGAACGCGGCGCCGTCCGGCACGTCCTTGTGACAACTCGCGCACTGGACGGCCTGCGCCAGCCGGAAGCCGCAGCCAGGGCAGAACGCCGTGCCGTGCGTCTCGGTGTGGCACTGCGGGCAGACCAGCTGGCGCGGCGCGTTGACGTCGAACTCGGCGCCGGACTGCTGACCGGCCTTGAACGCGCGTTCGGTGACCGCGTCGTTGACGCCGCGGTGCCGCGCCGCCTGGGCCTCGGCCGCGGTGTCCGGAGCGCAGTTGTGGCACAGGCCCTGAGCGGGGTCGAAGCAGCGGCCGCAGACGTAGTCGGTGCACCTGGCACAGCGGTTGAAGTGCGACTGGGCGTTGGTGATGGCCCGCTGGAAGGCGGCGTCCCGCGAGGTGCCCCAGGTCTGACCGGCCAGCCCGTCGGCGGCGTTGCTGATGGTGTTGGCGTTGCCGCCGATGAGGTTCCAGGCCGCGCTGACGCCCTTGCCTATCCACCCGGCCATCTGACCGGTCCGGAACGGTTCGAACGTCGAACGCCAGGTGTCCGAGCAGCGATAGCAGTAGAACTCGAACTGGAATCCCGCGCCGGTGCCGTACTGCTCGCACAGATCGCGGTGGTTGTTGCTGAAGTTGATCTCCGAAGTCACGTCGTCCCCGGTCGGTAAGTGGCCTGCCAGCGGTCGCTCCCAGGGACGATAGGGCCCGCCGAACGGTTCCGCCAAGAACTTTCCCGAGGCCCGCTCAGAGCCCGGAGAGCGGCAGCAACAGCACCCGGGCGGGGTCGAACCGCTGCCAGCCGGCGGGCTGTCCGCTGCGGCCGATCCGCAGCCGGCACCAGCGCTGCCCGGCGGCGTCCTGCCACCAGGCGCTGATCCGGCCGAGCGCCCAGGTGCCGTCCCCGAGGTCGACCTCGACCGGCTGGTACACCCACCGGACGTCCCGGTCCGCCGGTTCCGCCCCCGCCGGGCCTCCGGTGCCCCCGGGACCGCACTGACTCTCCATCACGGCTCCGCCTCCCGACCAGGACCCGGCTGCCCGGCCACCCGCTCGGGG
>NZ_JBHUAF010000674.1:0-1819 GCF_042789895.1 Kitasatospora sp. NPDC056783 | reverse complement strand
GAACGCGCCCGGCCGGACCACCACCACAGCGAGCCCAGGAGCAGCAGCCCCGGGACGACCCCGGCGACCGCGCCGACGGCCGCCGTCGGCGCGTCGCCGAGGGCCAGTACCAGGCCCGCCAGCGAGCACAGCGTCATCGTGCCGCCGAGGAGGCGCAGCGAGGGCCGCTGCCAGAGCGCCGCGAGGACGAAGAGGTGCGCGCTCACGACGGTGGCGATCCAGGGCGCGGCGGCCAGCGGGTTGTGCAGCAGCAGGTTGGCCACCGCGGTACCGGCGACGATCGCGGCCACCTCGGCAGCCGGGATGAACTGGTAGTCGCGCCCGACGGCGTTCGTCGGCCGGCCTCCGGTCCGGTCCAGCGTGGCCTCGCTGCCGTCCCACCGGTTCCAGAGCCCGAACAGCGCGATGAACGCGCCCAGCGACACCACCCGCAGCCCCACCTCGACGGCCGGGGGCAGTGTGCCCGCGCCGGTCTGGACGAACACGAGCCCGACGACGGCTCCGAGGATCCGGGCGGTTCGATCAGTTGACATGGGTGTCAGTCTGAGCCCTGGTCGGATCGTCGGACAAGCCGACCCCGCTACTCGCTTCGGCCGGCACTCGGCCACCCTGCGGCTCGGCCGACCCCGTCACCACCACACGCCCCACCCGGACCACATCCCCGCGCCGTTCGACTTCGAACTGGACCTGGCGCGCCTGGTGCCCTACCGGGATCGACCGACCTCGGGGCCCTCGGGGGTTCACTCGTGCGGCCAGAGGATCAGGTCGTCCAGCGGGTAGCGGCGCGGCCGGTCGCCGAGTTCGGTGACGGCGGCGCGGATCCGGTGCAGGTGGGCGACGGTGAGCTGGAGCGGGGGCTCGTCGGGCTGGTGGGTGGTGCGGATCGGGTAGTCGACGCCGGGTTCGCGGGTCATCTCGATGTGGCAGCCGAGGACGTGCGTCACCGGGTGGCTCTCGGTGAAGGCGATCAGCCGCTCGATCGTCCGCCCGAAGGCCGGCCAGTCGTTGATGTAGAGCCGCCCCGGGTAGACGGTGTCGCCGGTGAGGAGGAAGCCGGTCCACGGGTCGTAGAAGGTGACCGAGGCCTCGTGGTGTCCCGGGGTGGCCAGGCACGTCAGTACCCGTCCGCCGCCGAGGTCGACCGGGGACACGCCTTCGGCGTCCTGGTCGAAACCGAAGAACGGCCAGGCCGTGGTGAGTCGCGCGCCGACCACGGTGGTGGCGGGCCGGTCGGCGAACTGGCCGTCGCCCGCGATGTGGTCCCCGTGCGCGTGGGTGTGCAGGACGAGCAACTCGTAGTCGTCAGCGGGCCGGGAGTTGCGGGTGAGCCACTTCTCCACCAGCTCGTCCACGGTGGCGCGCAGCGGGAAGTACGCGGCCTCGGCCGTCGCCCCGGTGTCGATCAGCACCGCGCGGTCCGCCCCGAAGAACAGGAAGACGAACGGCGCCTCGTAGTGGACGGCCTTGTTCTGCCGCAGGATGACGGTGTGCTCGTCGTACTCGTGGACCTGGATGTCCGGGTCGGTGTTGTGCTTCGCGGACGGGGAGCCGTGGATCCACCGCACGTCCAGCGGACGGGTGATCGGGGTACCGGCAGCGGACATGACGCCTCCACAGTGCGTCGTCTTGCCAGGCCGGGTACGGCGCACGTCTCGTCCGGGGCCGACGCCGTCGCGCCGCCCCGGGGACGTTAGCACGGGCTGCCGCGGCCTCAGTCGACGCTGGGAGACATGTTCCGGGTGAACTCGACGAAGTCGGTCCAAGCGTCAGCGGGGAAGGCGAGCCGGGGCCGACCGGGTGAACAGGCGACCGCCGGCCC
>NZ_JBHUAF010000673.1:0-1820 GCF_042789895.1 Kitasatospora sp. NPDC056783 | reverse complement strand
CCCACCCAAACCGGCCGCCAGCCAAATTTTTTTAAAACCAACACAACCCCCCCCCCCCCACCCGCCCGGCCCCCCGGCCCCCCCGGCGCCCGCGGGGCCCACGGCCGGTTCGCCGGGACCCGGCGCGTCACATGTTGATCATGTGGCCGGCGAGGCCGTGGATGGCCTCCTTGACCGCCTCGCCGAGGGTCGGGTGGGCGTGCACGTTGCGGGCGACCTCGTGGACCGTCAGGTCCCACTGCTGGGCCAGCGTCAGCTCCGGCAGCAGCTCGGTGACCTCCGGACCGATCAGGTGGGCGCCGAGCAGCTCGCCGTGCCCGTTGTCGCTGATGACCTTGACGAAGCCGACCGGGTGGCCGAGGCCGTGTGCCTTGCCGTTCGCGGTGAACGGGAACTTGGCGACCTTGACGTCGTAGCCGAGCTCGCGGGCCTGCGCCTCGGTGTAGCCGAAGGAGGCGACCTGCGGCTGGCAGTAGGTGGCGCGCGGGATCATGACGAAGTCGACCTCCATCGTCTCCGCCCCGCCGATGGTCTCGGCGGCGATCACGGCCATCGTCTCGGCCGCGTGCGCGAGCATCAGCTTGGCGGTCACGTCGCCGATCGCGAAGATGTGCTCGACGCTGGTGCGGCCGCGGCCGTCCACCGCGATGGCGTTGCGGTCGGTGAGCTTGACCCCGGTGTTCTCCAGGCCGTAGCCGTTGACTCGCGGTGCGAAGCCGATCGCCTGGAGCACCTTGTCGGCCTCCAGCACCCGCTGCTGCCCGTCCTTGGTGACGGTGACCCGGACCTTGGCGTTCGGGTCGCTGTCGTCGATCGACTCGACCCGGGTGGAGGTCAGCACCTCGATGCCCAGCTTGCGGTACTGCTTGGCGAGTTCGGTGGAGACCTCGACGTCCTCCAGCGGCACCACGCGGTCCAGGAACTCGACGATGGTGACCTTCACGCCGTAGTTGTGCAGCACGTACGCGAACTCGACGCCGATCGCTCCGGCGCCCGCGATGACGATGCTCTCCGGCAGCTGCTCGGTGAGGATCTGCTCCTCGTAGGTGACCACGCGCTCGCTCAGGCTGGTGCCGGGCAGCAGGCGGGTGGTGGCACCGGCGGCGATGACGCAGTGGTCGAAGGTGACGACGTCGAAGCCGCCGCCGCTGAGCGCGACCTGGAGGGTGTGGTCGTCGACGAACGTGCCCCAGCCGTCGTACTCGGTGATGCCGTTCTTCTTCATCAGGTAGTGGACGCCCTTGACCCGGCCGTCGGCCACCGTGCGGCTGCGCCGGAACGCCTCGCCGAAGTCGAAGGTCACCTGGCCGTCGACCTTGATGCCGAAGGTCTTGGCCTCCTTGGTGAAGATGTGGGCGAGCTCCGCGTTGCGCAGCAGGGCCTTGGAGGGGATGCAGCCGACGTTGAGGCAGACGCCGCCCCAGTACTTGGCCTCGATGACCGCGACCTTCAGGCCCAGCTGGGCGGAGCGGACGGCGGCGGTGTAGCCGCCGGGGCCCGCGCCGAGGACGACGACGTCGTAGTGCGTGCTCATGTTGCTGACTCCTCCGAGGGTGTCACGGTGTCGTGATCTCGGTCCCATGGTGTCAGGACCGGGCTCGGCGCACCCGCCGGGTCTCGGCGGAAGCGCTCGCGGCACCGTACCGGCCCCGGGCCGGATTGTCAGTCCTCTGCGCTACGTTGGCCGCCACCCGCACCCACCAGGGGCGATGACGGAGGGAGGTCCCGGATGGAGGCTTCGCGTACGGAGGTCGGGTGGGCCCGCCGACCGGGAGCGGCGGGCCCACCCGGGTCTCAGGCCGCCACCCCGTGGGAGGGGC
>NZ_JBHUAF010000672.1:0-1820 GCF_042789895.1 Kitasatospora sp. NPDC056783 | reverse complement strand
CCACCAGTTCGTGCCGTACGGCGATGCCTTCGAGCAGCGCCCGTTGAGAGGCTCGACCGGCACGGCCCGGGCGTCCTCCGGGCCGGACGTGTCCGTCACCCTCCTCAGGAGAAGACAGCATGACCACCACCGGCACCGCCGTCCGGCGCGCCTCGGCCGCGGCACTCGCCCTCGCCGCCGGCCTCACCACCTGCCTGGCCGCCGCACCCGCCGCCCTGGCCGCCACACCCGCCGCGGCGCCCGCCGGCTCCGCCGACACGGCCCCCTCCGCCGGGCTCGGCCGTTACTACCAGCAGCGCCCGAACTGGCACGGCTGCGCCCAGGACGCGGACGACACGACGGGCGGCGCCCTCGACGCCGCGGGCGCGCGGTGCGCGGACGTGACCGTACCGCTCGACTACGGCGACCCCGGCGGCAGGACCATCACCGTCGCCATATCCCGGCTGAAGGCCACCGACACCCGCCGGCGCATCGGCTCCCTCCTGGTCAACCCCGGGGGCCCGGGCGGTCCCGGCCTCGGTATCGGGCTCATCGTGCGCCCCGTGATGAAGGAGACCGGTGCCCGCTACGACGTGATCGGGATGGACCCGCGTTTCACCGGCCGCAGCACGCCCCTGGACTGCGGCCTGTCCTCCGGGCCCGGCCTGCTGTCGGCCGGGCCCGACCGGGCCGGCTTCGAGCGCCAGGTCGCTCGGGCCCGGGATGTCGCGGACCGCTGCCGGGCCACCAACGCCGAGGTCCTGCCGCACGTCACGACGCGCAACACCGCCCGCGACATGGACGTCGTGCGCGGCGTGCTCGGCGAACGGCGGATCTCCTACCTCGGCTACTCCTACGGCACCTACCTGGGCACGGCCTACACCCAGATGTTCCCCACCCGCTACGACCGGGTGGTCCTCGACAGCGCCCTGGACCCCGACCGCTACAGCCCCCGCCTCATGAAGGGCACCGAGGCGGAGAACGAGAAGGCGTACGACGACTGGGCCGACTGGACGGCCGCCCGCGACAGCACCTACGGGCTCGGCCGCACCCGCGAGCAGGTGCGCGCCACCCTCGACGGCGTCATCGCCGCCTCCTCCCGCGAACCGCTCACCGTCGGCACCGCCCCCGACGCCTTCCGCCTCGACGACAGCCAGGTCCCCGCCCTGCTCTTCACGGGGATGGCCGACGACACCGACCCGGCGCGCGCCTCCCTGGCCGAGCAGATGTCCCTGCTCGCCCAGGCCGCCCAGGGCCGCCCCACCGCCCTGCCGCCCGCCTTCACCGACCTCCTGCGCTCGGTGTTCACCCCCGCCGGCTCCGCCGTGGGCAGCGCCCAGACGGCGATCCTGTGCGGCGACGTGCCCGCCCCGCGTGATCCCGAGACGTACTGGCGCGACATCGAACGCACCCGCGCCGCCCACCCGTTGTTCGCCCCGGTGGCCGAGAGCATCACCCCCTGCGCCTTCTGGGACGGCCCCCGCGAGGCCCCCGTCCGGGTCCGCCGCGACACCCCGGCCCTGATCGTCGCCTCCACCGGCGATCCTCGCGTCCCCTACACCGGAAGCGTCGCCCTGCACGGCCGCCTCCCCAGCTCCCGCCTGCTCACCCTCGCGGGCGCCAACCAGCACGCCAACTACGGTGTCCACGGCAACTCCTGCATCGACACCACCGTCAACGCCTACCTCGCCGACGGCCGCCTCCCCGCCCGCGACCGCACCTGCGCCGCGTAGGCCCGCCCCGCTACCGGCGTTCGTGCTGACCCCGGGCCGGGTGGCGAACTGCCGTCAGTTCCGCACCGTGCCCGACAAGATCCGGGTGCGCGGCCCGGCCGACCGGGC
>NZ_JBHUAF010000671.1:0-1825 GCF_042789895.1 Kitasatospora sp. NPDC056783 | reverse complement strand
GTGTCAAGAGTCTTGTTGCGTTACTTGTCAGTACCTAGAATGCGAGACCTGCTCACCTTTCCTGTTCCTCACTTGCTCCGCGCCGCTCGGCGCCCCCGCCCGGGCGGCCACCCCCACCCCCGCAAGGAGTCGCGTGTGACCAGGTCCCCACGGTCGGCGGCACGGCGAACGCGCACCGGGTCCTCCCGCTGCGCGGCGCTGCTCGCCACCGGAACCCTCCTCGCCACCCTCGGCCTGGCCGGTGCCCCCGCCGCCCTGGCCGACCCCGCCCCGGCCGCGGCGCCCGCGGCCACCCGGCCGGCCGCGATCGTCGCCCTCGGCGACAGCGCGATCTCCGGGGAGGGCGCCGGCACCGACACCAACGACGGCTACTTCCCGGAGACGGACAGCTCCACCAACTACTGCCACCGGCACCCCAAGTCGGAGATCTTCGTCACCGACATCCCCGGGGTCACCCCGATCGACCTGGCCTGCTCCGGCGCCCAGACCGGGGACCTGGTCAGCGACCCGGAGCTGGCCAAGATCACCGGCCCCGGCAGCGGCGACTTCGGCGAGCCCAAGCAGGACGTCAAACTGGCCGACACGGCGGCCAAGTACGACGTCAAGATGGTCGTCGTCACCATCGGCGCCAACGACGACTTCGACTTCAGCGGCATCATGATGCACTGCCTCTCGCAGTACTTCCCGGTCCCCAAGGACCAGGGCTGCCGGGACACCATCGGCAGCGACGAGATCCGCCGCCGCGCCAAGGGCATCCAGCCCAAGGTGGTCGCGGCGCTCCAGAACGTCCGGCAGACCATGCGCAAGGCGGGCTACGCCGACTCCGCGTACCAGCTGGTCTACCAGTCGTACTTCAACCCGATCACCCCGGACATCCGGCGCAACGACTACGTCGGCAAGGTCGCCGACGGCTGTCCGGCCTTCCCGGAGGACCTCGCCTGGGGCCACAACTGGGTGGTGCCGACGCTCAGCGACGCGCTGCGCGGAGCGGCCGAGCAGGTGCCCGGCGTCCGCTACCTGGACCAGCGGCGGGTCGCCTTCGGGCACGAGGTCTGCGCGGAGTGGACGACCTCCCCGTACGAGTACACCAACGGGGACGTCATCAACCTCGCCGAGTGGACGCGCAACGGCTGCGACTCGCAGATCGGCATCCCCGGGCTGTGCATGAACATGGTCCGCCAGTCGTACCACCTGCGGGTGGCCGGCTACCGCGGTGAGGGCGTCTGCCTCGGCCAGTTCTACGGCCGCCCCGAGCTGACCCAGGCGTACTGCACGCTCAACCAGCAGAACACCACCTCGATCCAGCCGCTCAGCCCCGGGAAGCCGTTCGGCGACGTCCCCGAGGACGGCTCCTGGTACCAGCTGACCAACGCCGCCGGCGGCAACGTGCTCGACCTCACCGGTGGCGGCACCTACGGCGACGCCACCAACGGACGGCCCGCGATCACCTATCCGGCGGGCGGCGGGCTCAACCAGTCCTTCGTCCTGGAGGCCAAGGCCGGCGGCAGCTTCGAGGTCGACTTCAGCGGCAACCGCGACATGTGCCTGGACGCCAACGCCGCCTCCACCGCCCCCGGCACCCGGATCCAGCAGTGGCGCTGCACCGGCGGCGGCAACCAGCACTGGGTCTTCAAGCCGGCCGGAGACGGCCGCTACAAGATCGCCGACTCCCAGGACCAGACGAAGGTCCTGGCCGCCGGCGCCACCCTCGACGCCAAGGGCAACCCGTACGTCGAGCTGGCCGCCGACACCGGCGCCGCCAACCAGCTCTGGCAGCTCACCAAGCTCGGCATCCTCTACGTCCACGGCTGAGCCGCCCCACCCT
>NZ_JBHUAF010000670.1:0-1831 GCF_042789895.1 Kitasatospora sp. NPDC056783 | reverse complement strand
GGCGGGGCTCCCGGGTGCTCCCGGACCGGCGGACGCCGGTGGCGGGCGGGGGTCGGTGACCTGGGGACGTCAGTCCTTCACCGCGCCGGCCAGTCCGGAGACCAGCTTGCGCTGCACCGCGATGAAGAAGATCAGCACCGGCACGGTCATCAGCGTGGACGCCGCCATGATGCCGCCCCAGTCGTTCTCGTCCGGCTTGAAGAAGACCAGCAGCGCCGAGGGCAGCGTCTGGTTCTCGGTGGCGCTGATGATGAACGTCTTGGCGAAGACGAAGTCGTTCCAGGCCGCGATGAAGGAGAACACGCTGGTCGCGGCCAGGCCCGGCGCCACCAGCGGCAGCAGGATGCGCCACAGGATGCGGGTCCGGCTGGCGCCGTCGATCTGCGCCGCCTCCTCGATCGAGGCCGGCACGGCCGCGACGAAGCCGCGCATCATCCAGATCCCGAACGGCAGCGAGAACGCCAGCTGCACCAGGACCAGCGAGGCCAGGGTGTTCAGCCCGATGCCGGGGGCGAAGCGCCCCGCGTCGCGGAACATGAAGAACAGCGGGATGGTCAGCGCCTCGACCGGGATCATCTGGGCGATCAGGAACATCACCATGATGGTGGTGCGGAACCTGAACCGGAACCTGGTCACGGCCACCGCCGCCAGGAAGACCACGATCGCCGACAGCACCACCACCGACAGCGCGACGACCAGGCTGTTCACGAAGTACCGGCCGAAGCCGTCCACGCTGAGCACCTGACGGAAGCTCTCCAGCGTGGGGTGGGCGGTCCACGGCTTCGGGTCGAGCGACTGGATCTCGCCCTTGGGCTTGAAGGCCGAGAGCACCATCCAGAAGATCGGGAAGGCGGTGACCACGGCCAGCAGGACCGCGCCGGTGTTCGCGGCCAGGCGCCACCGGGCGCGGGTGTTGCGGGCGGGCTTCACGGCAGCGAGGGGGTTCGCCGGGCTCACAGTTCGTTCCCCGTCCGTCGCAGGGTGCGGATGTACAGGACCGTCGGGATCACCAGGATCAGCAGCATGATCACGCCGATCGCCGCGCCCAGCCCGTACTGCGAGGAGGCGAACGCCTTCTGGTACGCGTACACGTTGAGCACCAGGTTCTGGCCGGCGATGCCACCGCCCTCGGTCATCACGTAGATCTGGGTGAAGACCTTGAAGTCCCAGATCACCGACTGGATCACCACGATGGTCAGGATGGGTCGCAGCATCGGCGCGATGATCCGGCGGAAGGTGGTCCAGGTGTTGGCGCCGTCCAGGGCGGCCGCCTCCAGGATCTCCTCCGGGATGGCCCGGATGCCCGCGTAGAGGGTGACCATCACGAACGGGTAGGAGTGCCACACCACCACGGCGCCGACGATCAGGAACGCGGTCCACTTGTCGTAGAACCAGTTGAACTCGTGGAAGCCGGAGAGCCCGAGGTTCTCCAGGGTGTGGTTGACCAGGCCGAGGTTGGTGTCGAACAGGAAGCTCCACACCGTC
The DNA here is from genome assembly GCF_042789895.1 of Kitasatospora sp. NPDC056783. NCBI lineage: Bacteria > Bacillati > Actinomycetota > Actinomycetes > Kitasatosporales > Streptomycetaceae > Kitasatospora > Kitasatospora sp. NPDC056783. The sequence goes on along the minus strand of NZ_JBHUAF010000670.1, from coordinate 346 downwards.
GAGCCGGTCATCGCCGGCGCCGCCCAGGCGGCCATCGCCGCGGTGGTCAGCAGCAGCCGGGGCCACCGGCCGACCTTGGTGAGCAGCACCGCGAGGGTGGCCCCGACGGCGAGGGTGGCGACCACGCAGAACGCGGCGAAGCCGATGGTCTGGAGCAGGACCGTCCAGAACTGCTCGTCCTCGAGGATCCTCGTGTAGTTGCCGAAGCCGACGAAGGAGGTCGGGGCGCCGCCGGAGGCCTGGGCCTGTCCGAAGTCCAGGACGGACAGCAGGCCGAGCTGGTAGATCGGGTAGGCGACCAGAGGGATCAGGATCACGGCGGCCGGCAGGAGCAGCAGCAGCGGGG
>NZ_JBHUAF010000669.1:0-1836 GCF_042789895.1 Kitasatospora sp. NPDC056783 | reverse complement strand
GGGGAGACCTTCCTCCCCGGGCCCTCCGACCGTGCCGTGCCCCTTGATCAGCCGATCAGGTGCGAGACACCCGAGTCGCCCGAGGACTGGGTGTTCTGGCCCACGTCGCAGATCTGCTTCGGCTGGTTGTTCAGGACCGGGACCTCGACCGGAACCGCGATGCCGATGACGGCGACCGCGATGTTGTGGATCTCCGGCAGGCAGATGTTCGGGTTGTCCAGAACGTGGCTGTTCGGGCTGTCGTTGCCCAGGGTGCCGGTGTGGTTGGTGCCGCCGTTGCCCTGGACGGAGGTGGCGGAACCGTCCGAGTCGACGATGGCGGAGGCCGAACCGGCCGACATCGCGAGCGCGGCCGCGGCCAGGCCGACGGCGGCGAAGGACTTCTTGATCATTTCGGGTTTTTCCTCTCGGGGTGAATCGGGGAGCGATGTGAAGGTGGATCGGACGGGTGGTGCAGGGAGAGCAGCTCGGGGAGCGGTCAGCCGACCAGGTGGGAGATGCCTCCGTCACCCGTGCTCTGGGTGCCCTGGCCGATGGTGCAGTACTGCTTGCCACCGGTGTTGGCGATCGGGACCTCGACCGGGACGGCCACGCCGAGCACGCCGACGGCGATGTTGTGGATCTCCGGCAGGCAGATGTTCGGGTTGTCCAGGAAGTGGAAGTTCGGGCTGTTGTTCCCGACCGTGCCGGTGAAGTTGGTGCCGCCGTTGCCCTCGATCGAGGCGGCCGCGCCGTCCGAGTCGCCGATGGCGGCGGCGGGCCCGGCGGCACCGGCCAGCGCGGCGACGGCCAGGCCGGCGGCGGCGAAGGACTTCTGGATCATGCGAGATCCCTCTCTGAAATGCTCTTGGATTCCTTGCGTACGACGCTGAGAACGCTCAGACCCGGTCTGCAATCACTGACGTCCAGATCAAAGAATGACGGCACGGAAGGTTACGGTGATTTTTGAAAAGAGTCCCGCAGGCGCGGCGACGGCACGCTTCCGATCGGATTATTACTCCGAATCGGGTAATGGCCGCAATCCACGCTCCCGGTCACTCGTTGAGCACATCGCTTTCCTGCTGCGCTCCCCGCAGCCCTCCCCGTGATCCCCAGTTCGGACAGCAGAACGGTGAAAAGCATGAAGTTCTCCAAGCGGGCCGGCGCGATGCTGCTGGCGGTCGGTGCCGGCGTGCTCGCCTCCCAGGGAGCGGCCTCCGCGGTCGCCCCGATCGCCCCCGAACAGGTCGGCGCCCTGGAGGACGCGCTGGCCACCCAGCAGGTCCCGGCGGACATCCCGCTCGCCCCGCTGGGCAGCCGTCTCACGGCCGGCATCCCGACCTCACTGCTCATGCCGCCGGTGCCCGGTCCGACCTCCAGCGCCGACGGCGCGCTGCTCCCGGAGCAGATCGTCCCCCAGCTGGGCACCGGCAAGGTCGGCCCCAGCGCCAACGCCGAGCTGCCGGTGCCGCTGCTCGACCAGAGCGCCGACGTCGGCACGGTGCTGCTGGACGCCCCGGCCTCGCCGCTGCACGCCAAGACCCCGGGGCTCACCCTCGGCAAGCCGCTGGCGCTCGCCGAGGACGGCGCCGGCCAGCTCGCCGGCGGCCGGCTGAAGGTGGACGAGATCGACCCGCGCCTGATCACCGGAGCCGTCCAGGTGATCCCCGGCGCCAAGGCCAGCCTGGGCGACGACGAGCACAGCCGGATCTCCCTCACCGACACGGCGGACGCGCTGACCGGGACGACCACCGGGATGACGGCCGGCGTGGTGCGCCAGACCGGCCTGACCGACCTCACCCAGCTCTAGGCCTCGGCGCCCCGGACGTGAGAGAGCCCGGCACCCCGCCGTACGAC
>NZ_JBHUAF010000668.1:0-1947 GCF_042789895.1 Kitasatospora sp. NPDC056783 | reverse complement strand
GCCGGCGCCCCGTCCCTGGCCGCCGGCCGGTTCCGCGCCCCGGCTGGCTCAGACCCGCTTGCGGAAGCGGGCCACCGCCAGCGGGGCGAAGATCGCGGTGGCGGCGGCCGACCAGATCAGCACGATCATCACCGGGTGGGCCACCGCCCCCTGGCCGTTGAGCAGCGCCCTGGAGGCGTCGGCCAGCGCGGACAGCGGGTTGACCTTGGTGAAGGACTGGAGCCAGCCCGGCATGGTGTCGGTCGGCGCGAAGATCGAGCTGCCGAACTGGAGCGGCATCAGGACCAGCATGGAGACGCCCTGCACGGCCTGGGCGCTCTTCAGCGACATGCCCAGCAGCATCGAGATCCAGACGATCGACATGCCGAACACCATCGACAGGCCGACCGCGGCCAGCAGCTCCGGCACGCCGCTCTTCAGCTCGAAGCCGAGGAGGAAGGCGAAGGTCAGCAGGATCGCGGAGGAGAGCAGGGCGCGCAGCGACTCGGCGACGATCTTGGACAGCAGCACCGAAGCCCGGCCGATCGGCAGGGTGCGGAAGCGGTCCATCACCCCGGTCTGGAAGTCGCTGTTCAGTCCGGTGCCGACGGCCAGCGCCAGCGTCATGCCGGTCTGCCCGAGCAGGCCGGGGATCATGTACTGCTTGTAGGCGTCCTGGTCCCCGGCGAACATGGCGCCGCCGAAGACGTAGACGAACAGCACGGTGAAGATGATCGGCATCAGCACCGCGTCGAACATCGACTCCGGGTCGGCCTTGATCCGCATCAGGTTGCGCCTGGTCAGCGCGCCGACGTGACGCAGCGTGCCGGCCAGGCCGATCCGGTTGTCCTCCGCCCGGGCGGGGGCGAGCGTGGCGGTGGTCATGCGACGGGCTCCTTGGCGGGGCTGGCGGCGGGGGCGGTGTCCGCGGCGGCCGCGGGCTTGCCGGTGATGGCGAGGAAGACCTCGTCCAGGCTGGGGACCTTGGTGTCGATGCCGGCGATCGCGAAGCCCCGGGTGCCGAGCACCCCGATCACCGCGGTCAACTGCTCGTCGCCGGTGATCGGGACCGCGAGCAGGCCGGTGTCGGCGGAGACGGTGGCGCCGGCGATGCCGGTGTCCCGCAGGCAGCGGGCCATGTCCGGCAGTTCGGCCGGATTCACCGGCCGCACCTGGAGGGTCTGGCCGCCGACCTTGGCCTTGAGCTCGGCGACGCCGCCGTTGGCGATCACCCGGCCCCGGTCGATGACGGTCAGCTCGTTCGCGAGCTGCTCCGCCTCCTCCATGTACTGGGTGGTCAGCAGCACGGTGCTGCCCTCGGCGACCATCCGCTGCACCTCGTCCCAGACCTCGTTGCGGGTGCGCGGGTCCAGGCCGGTGGTGGGCTCGTCCAGGTAGAGCACCCGGGGGCGGCCGATCATGCTGGCGGCCAGGTCGAGGCGGCGGCGCATGCCGCCGGAGTAGGTCTGGGCGGTGCGCTTGGCGGCCTCGGTGAGGGAGAAGCGTTCCAGCAGCTCGGTGGCCCGGGCCTTGGCGTCCCGGCGGGAGAGGTCGAGCAGCCGGCCGATCAGGTAGAGGTTCTCGTACCCGGAGAGCAGCGCGTCGACGGAGGCGTACTGGCCGGTGAGGCCGATGACGCGGCGCAGCTGCTTGGGCTGGCGCAGCACGTCGTAGCCGCCGACGTACGCGGTGCCGCCGTCCGGCTTGATCAGGGTGGAGAGGATGCGCACCAGGGTGGTCTTGCCGGCGCCGTTGGGGCCGAGCACGCCGAGGACGGTGCCTTCCCGGACGGTGAGGTCGACCCCGTCGAGGGCCTTGGTGTCGCCGAAGTGCTTGATGATGCCCCGGACCTCCACGGCGTTCGCGGAGGTGGTTGCCCGGTCGTTCCGGGCCGTCGCGATTCCTGTCATGCCCCCAGGTTGTCCGCCCCGGCTGTCAGCTCCCTGTCGGTGTCGGCGGTGCGCTGAC
>NZ_JBHUAF010000667.1:0-1964 GCF_042789895.1 Kitasatospora sp. NPDC056783 | reverse complement strand
GACGACTACGCCGAGATCGTGCGGCGGATCGTCAAGGACGAGATCGGCACCGGCGAGGGCGCCAACTTCGTCGTCAAGCGGACCTTCGTCGCCGACATCGGCGACTACTCGGTCGGCACCGCGCTGCGCCTGTTCCGGCGGCTGCTGGAGCGCGAGTCGGGCGCGTACTGGACGTTCATCGTGCACACCGGCGAGCGCACCCTCGTCGGGGCCTCGCCCGAGCGCCACGTGAGCGTGGTCGGCGGCCGGGCCGTGATGAACCCGATCAGCGGCACCTACCGCTATCCCGACTCGGGGCCCACCCTGCCCGGCGTCATGGACTTCCTCGCCGACCGCAAGGAGACCGACGAGCTGTACATGGTCGTCGACGAGGAACTGAAGATGATGGCCCGGGTGTGCGAGAACGGCGGCAGCGTCGTCGGGCCGTACCTCAAGGAGATGGCCCGGCTCGCCCACACCGAGTACTTCATCGAGGGCCACACCACCCGCGACCCGCGGGAGGTGCTGCACGAGACCCTGTTCGCGCCGACCGTCACCGGCTCCCCGCTGGAGAGCGCCTGCAAGGTGATCGAGCGGTACGAACCCGAGGGCCGCGGCTACTACAGCGGCATCCTGGCGATGATCGGCCGCGACGAGCGGGGCGAGCGCACCCTCGACACGGCGATCGTCATCCGCACCGCCGACATCGACGCGCGCGGCCGGATGCGCATCGGTGTCGGGGCCACCCTGGTGCGCCACTCCGACCCGCTCTCCGAGGTCGCCGAGACCCGCGCCAAGGCGTCGGGCCTGCTGGCCGCCTTCGGCGAGACGGCCCCGCGCCGGTTCGGCTCCCACCCCTCGGTGCGGGCGGCGCTGGACGGGCGCAACTCGGGCCTGGCCGGCTTCTGGCTGGCGACGGACGCCGACCGCCAGGACGGCGCCGGGCTGCTCGACGGCCGGCGGGTGATCGTGGTCGACGCCGAGGACACCTTCACCGCGATGCTCGGCCACCAACTCCGGGCCCTGGGCGCCGAGGTGACGGTCCGTCGGTTCGACCAGCCGTACTCCCTCGACGAACACGACCTGGTGGTGCTGGGGCCGGGGCCGGGTGACCCCCGGGACACCGGCCACCCGAAGATCGCGCACCTGAGCGGGGCGGTGGAGACCCTGCTCGCCGAGCGCCGGCCGTTCGCGGCCGTGTGCCTGAGCCACCAGGTGCTCAGCCTGCGGCTCGGCCTGCCACTGGTGCGCCGGGACCGGCCGAACCAGGGCGTGCAGCGGGAGATCGACCTGTTCGGGCGCCGCGAACGGGTCGGCTTCTACAACACCTTCGCGGCCCGGAACGCCGGCACCCGCTTCGAGGCACCCGGCATCGGCATGGTCGAGATCAGCCGCGACCCGGTCACCCACGAGGTGCACGCCCTGCGCGGGCCCGGGTTCCGCTCGATGCAGTTCCACCCGGAGTCGGTGCTCACCGCGGACGGGATGCGCATCCTCGGCGACGCGCTGGGCGCGCTCGTCGCCGGACCGTTGAGGCAGGCGGCATGAACCGGTTCGCCGTCGGGAGGCGCGCATGAGCGGGACTCCCGGACTCAAGGCGGCCGTGGTCTGGTGGGACCTGACCGGGACAGGCCGGACGATCGACTCGCTGCGGGCGTTCCTGCGCGAGGAGGCCGTCGACCGGTTCGCCCGGGTGGAGGGGCTCCGGCTGAAGTTCTGGGTCTCCGACCCCGCCACCGACCGCTGGGGCGCGGTGCTGCTCTGGGAGTCGGCCGAGGCCGCCGCCCGGCCGCTGCCGGCGCGGGCCGCCGAACTGATCGGGCGGCCGCCGGCGCAGTGGACGCTGTTCGACGTCGAGGCGACCGTCGAGGGGGTGCACTCGCTGACCCGCCTGGCCGGGTACGGACTGGCCCTGGAGTCGCCGGCCCCGCTGGAATCCCCGATGCCGTGACGCCCCGCCCCGATCGCCCGGGCAGGCCCACCCC
>NZ_JBHUAF010000666.1:0-1988 GCF_042789895.1 Kitasatospora sp. NPDC056783 | reverse complement strand
CCCTCGGCGTCTCCACCGGCCCGTGAGCCCGTCGGCCCGCCGGTCTCCCGGCCCACCGGCCCCGTCAGGCCAGCAGCCCCGACAGCACCGCGGACGTCGCCGTCAGCAGGTCCTCCGCGACGGCTCCGCCCGCCGCCGTCCGGGTCAGCAGCCCCTCCCGGGCCGCCAGGACCACCGTCGCCGCCTGGACGGCGCTCGCGCCCGGGGGCACCAGCTCCGGCAGCGCCCGCTCCAGGACCTCCGCGAGCGCCCGCGCGACCTCCCGGTCGTGCGCGGCGACCTGCTCGGCCAGCGCCGCCGTCCGGGCCGCGACCAGCCGGAACTCCAGGAACAGCAGGATCCAGCCGGCGTCCGCCGGCTCCACTCGCAGCAGCGCCCCGACCAGTCGCTCCGCCCGTTCCCCGGGCGCCAGCCCCTCGCAGGCCGCGGCCAGGTCCGCCAGTTCGGCCATCCGCCGCGCGGCCTCGTCGTCGAAGAGCGCCAGCAGCAGCTCCTCCTTGCCGCCGAAGTTCGAGTAGAAGGCGCCGCGGGTGTAGCCGGCGGCAGCGCAGACGTCCTCGATGCTCGTCCGGGCGAAGCCGGCGGAGAGGAAGAGCTCGCGCGCCGCGGCGAGCAGCCGGGCGCGGGTGTGGACGCGGCGGCGGGGCGGCCGGGGGGCGGTGTCGGCGGGGGGCGGGTTCACAGGGGAACGATACATGGTGTATTCAGTACGAGTCGTATTCAATACGAGCCGTACTGAAACGAGGGTCGTCGTCATGAGTCGTCTGCTGGTCACCAACGCCCACCTGCTCCACCCCGAGGACGGCACCCGAACCGACCTCGGCTGGCTGGAGGCCGCCGACGGCCGGATCGCCGCCACCGGCACCGGCCGGCCGCCCGCCGCCACCGAGGGCGTCCGGGTCCTCGACGCGGCCGGCGGCACCGTCCTGCCCGGCCTGATCGACGCCCACGTCCACCTGCTGGTCACCTCGCTCGACTTCCACGACCTCGCGAACTGGACCCCGGGCTACGCCACCGTGCGCGCCCTCGCCGAGGCCGAGCGCATGCTGCGCCGAGGCTTCACCACCGTCCGCGACGTCGGCGGCGCGGACCACGGGATGGCCCGCGCGCTGGCCGAGGGCCTGGTGCCCGGCCCGCGGCTGCTGCACGGGGGCAAGGCGCTGTCCCAGACCGGCGGCCACGGCGACCTGCGCCCGCTCGGCGAGGACGCCCTGCCCTGCTGCGAGTCCCGCCCGCACTTCGGCCGGATCGCCGACGGAGTCGACTCGGTGCGGGCCGCCGCCCGGGACGAGTTCCGCAAGGGCGCCCGCCACCTCAAGGTGCTGGTCTCCGGCGGCGTCGCCTCCCCGCACGACGAGATCGGCGCGGTCCAGTACAGCGAGGAGGAGATCCGCGCGGCCGTGGAGGAGGCCGACAACCACAACCGCTACGTCACCGTCCACGCCTACCACCCGCGCGCCATCGACCGCGCCCTGCGGGCCGGGGTGCGCTGCGTCGAGCACGGCAACCTGCTGGACGACGGCACGATCGCCCTGCTGCTGGAGAAGGAGGCCTTCCTGGTGCCCACCCTGGTCGCCTACGAGCAGACCGCCAGGCTCGGTGCCGCCTCCGGCCTGCCGGCCGCCTCCGTGGACAAGCTGGCCGAGGTCCGCGACCGGGGCCTGGAGGCGCTGGAACGCGCCCACCGGGCGGGCGTCGACCTGGTCTACGGCAGCGACCTGCTCGGCCCGCTGCACCCGGCCCAGCTGGAGGAGTTCACCCTGCGGGCCCGGGTCCAGCCGGTCGCGGACGTGCTGCGCTCGGCGACCACCACGGCGGCCCGGCTGCTCGGCATGGCGGGGGAGATCGGCACCCTCGCCCCGGGTGCCCACGCCGACCTGCTGGTGCTCGACGGCGACCCGCTGGCCGACCTCACCGTGCTCACCCGCGCCGACCTCCACCCGAAGCGGGTCGTCAAGGCGGGCGTCCTCGTGTGAAAAGGCGGGTCG
>NZ_JBHUAF010000665.1:0-1990 GCF_042789895.1 Kitasatospora sp. NPDC056783 | reverse complement strand
ACACTGCGGGGATGCCGTCCCCCACGCAGCGCGCCCTGGCCCGGGTGCCCGCGCGGCTGCGCCCCTTCCTGGTGCGGCACCGCCGACTGGTGAAGTTCCTGCTGGTCGGGAGCGGCTGCTTCGTGCTCACCACGGTGATCGACTTCGAGCTCAAGTTCACCGTGCTGGAACACAAACCGGTGGTCGCGCTGACGGTCGCGACGGTGATCGGCACCGCGGTCTCGTACGTGCTGAACCGCCGCTGGGCCTTCCGGGCCGACGGACGGCGGCGCGAGGTACTGATGTTCGTCCTGGTCAGCGCGGTGGCGATCGCCGTCAACGACGTACCGCTGGCGGTCTCCCGGTACCTGCTGGACCTGCGCGAGCCGTACGTCGACGCCTTCCGGCAGGAGATCGCGGACTTCCTCAGCGGAATGGTCGTCGGCACCTTCGTGGCGATGCTGTTCCGCTACTGGGCGATGCGGCGATGGGTCTTCGCCCCGCTCGCCGAGCCGCCCCCGCTCACCGAGCCCGCCCCGATCCCGGCGGTGGCCCCGGAACCCGGCTACGCTGCACCCGAGATGCCACGGGATGTGCCGTAAAGGGGCGAGGTGAGCCTTGTGCGCGAGCCGGACGCCCTCCGGACCGGGCCCGCCAGCCAGCAGGGGATGCGCCGGGCCAACCTGGCCCTGGTGCTCGGGGTGATCGCGAGCGGCCCGCGCTCGCGCGCCGAGGTGGCCGCCGGCACGGGGCTGACCAGGGCCGCCGTCTCCTCGCTCGCCGAACAGCTGATCGCCGCCGGCCTGGTGGTCGAGGAGGGACCGGCCGCGTCCAGCGGCAGGGTCGGCCGCCCCGGCACCGCCCTCGGCCTCAACCCGGCCGGGCCCGGCGGACTCGGCGCCGAGATCGGGGTCCGGCACCTGGGCGCCTGCGTGGTCGACCTGCGCGGCGAGGTCCGCGCCGCACGGCGCCGGGAGGTCTCCAACCACGGCCGCGAGCCCGCCGCCGTCATGGCCGACCTCGCCGGACTGCTGAGCGAGGCCGTCACCGAGGCGGGGCTGCGCCCGGCCGGACTCACCCTGGCCGTGCCCGGACTGGTCGGCGCCTCCGGCGGGGTGCTCCAGCGGGCCGCCAACCTGGACTGGCGGGACGTCCCGCTGGCCGCCGAACTGCGCCCGGCGCTGCGGGCGGTCGGCGGCGGCCTGGCCGAGCTGCCGATAGAGGCGGACAACGAGGCCAACCTCGGCGGCCTGGCCGAGCACTGGCTGGGCGAGGGCCCGGAGGACTTCCTGTACGTCTCCGCCGAGGCCGGGGTCGGCGCGGCGATCGTGGTCGGCGGCCGGCTGCTGCGCGGGGCGCGCGGCTTCGCCGGCGAGTTCGGCCACGTACCGGTGCACCCCGAGGGGCCGCGCTGCGCCTGCGGCGCGCACGGCTGCCTGGAGCAGTACGCGGGCGAGGCGGCGGTGCTGCGGGCGGCCGGCCTGGCCGGGGCCGGCGGCGACTGGGTGGCGCTGCTCGCCGACCGCGCCGGTGCCGGGGACCGGGCGGCCCGCACCGCGCTGGCCGGGGCGGGCGCGGCGCTCGGCACCGCGGCCGCCGGGGCGGTCAACCTGCTGGACCCGGCCGAGGTGGTGCTCGGCGGCGGCTACGCCCGGCTGGCGCCCTGGCTGCTGCCCGCGATGCGCGCCGAACTGGCCGCCCGGGTGACTGTCCGGCCGTGGCCCGCCGACCGGCTCACCGTCTCCCGGCTCGGCCGCCGGGGCCCGCTGCTGGGCGCGGCGGTGCGGGTCGTGCGGGCCGTGGTCGCCGATCCGGGGCCGCTCGGCTGACCCGCGCGGTGCGGCGTGGTGCGGCGCGGCCGGGCCCGGGGTCGCGGGGCCTGCTGGGCGGGCCGGTCGTGCGGCCCACGGGCCGACCGGCGCGGCCCCGGACGCGGCCGAGCCCCCGGCCTGGGGAGGCCGGGGGCTCGGGGCGGTCGGTGGCGGTCGGTGGCGGGAGGCTCAGGCCTCGT
>NZ_JBHUAF010000664.1:0-1994 GCF_042789895.1 Kitasatospora sp. NPDC056783 | reverse complement strand
GACCGGTGGACCGCCACTCTGCCGGCCCCGGCCCCGCGGCCGGGGCCGGGCGGCCCGCCCCGTCGGTGGCGCCGGGTAGTCTCGACGGTCACCGACGGCAAGGAGCGACGTGACGATCCCCCCGCAGCACCCCCGGCCCGGCGGCTGGATCTCCACCGGCCTGAGCTGGCAGGACGGCAGAGCCATGCTCGGCGCCGCGCGCGGCGCCCAGGTGCACGAGCGCGCCGTCACGCCGGGCGCCGAGGTGGGCTGGCTGCTGGGCGGCCCCCGCCGCTGCGTCGGGGCCTGGCTGGCCGGGGCGACGGAGCGCACGCCCTGCCCGCACCACGCGGTGATCGATCCGGCCGCCGGCGCGACGCAGTGCCCGGCGTGCCAGAGCGTGGACCGGGGCCTGGCCCTCGCCCGGGACCAGATCCTCGACGACGGCCGCACCTACCTGCTCTACCTCGCCTGGTTCGGCGAGGGCCTGCTCAAGGTCGGTCTGACCGCCGAGCAGCGCGGTGACAGCCGACTGCTCGAACAGGGCGCGCTGGCCTACGCGTTCACCGCCCGCGGCGGCCTGCCGGCCGTCCGCCGCGCCGAACTCACCGTCGCCGCCTCGGGCCTGGCCCGCGAGCGGTACAAGTCCCGGCTGAAGACCGACCAGTGGTGGTCGCACGGCGACGCCCCGTACCGCCGTACGGTGCTCGCCGAGGCCCGCGCCCAGGCACACCGGCTGCTGGACGGCCACGCCGTGGAACCGCTCGCCGACCGCCCGGTGGTCGACCACGTCGAGCGCTACGGCCTGGCCGGCGGCGCCCCGGAGGCCTACCGGGAGATCGCCGGGCTGGCCGACGGCGCGGTGCTCGCGGGGCGGCTGAGGCCGCCGGTGGGCCGGCACCTCTTCCTCGACCAGGCGGACGGCTCCGGCCCGCTGCTGCTGGACACCCGGCTGCTCACCGGCTGGACGCTCAGCCCGGTCACCGGCCGCGGCTCCGAGGGCCTCACCCTGCACGAGCGCCTGCGCCCGCCGGAGCCGGACACCCAGGAGGCGCTGTTCTGAGGCCGACTCGTCGCGGCCGCACCGGGAACGGCTCCGGCCCGCACGTGTGAGGCGTGCGGGCCGGCCCGCGACCCGGTGGTGACTCAGCTCGACGGGGTCGGGCGCCTGCGCTGCAGCCACACACCGATCAGGGAGACGACCACGGTGAGCGCCATTGGGCCGCGACCCGCAGGCCGTCGCCCCAGTGACCCGGCCCGGGCCCGGGAGCAGTTCACCGTCCACGCCGAGGCGACGGCCGACCTGCTGCTCCCGTTCGTCCAGCGGCCGGCCGGGCCGGCCTGATCCCGGAGCTCAGCCCAGCTTGCTGCGCACCCCGCCGGGGCCGGACCGGGCCCGGCGGGAGCGCGGCGGGCGGGACGGGCGGACGTCGGAGCGCGCCGTCCGCTCGGAGGCCTCGGCCGCCTCGGCGGCGCGCCCGGCCAGCGCGGCCCGGGCCGCGGCGAGCGCGACGCGGGCGAGCAGCGGGTCCTCCTGGACGCCGGCCGCGCGCATGGCGCGCTGGCAGGCCGTGCACCAGACCGGCGAGGCCGGCCCGTCCGGGTACGCCATCTCCTCGGGCGGCAGGTAGTGCCCACCGCACTCGACGCACTCGAAGATGAACCTCATCCGATGATCACCGTCCCCGATCCGTGGCACCGACCGCACGGTGACCAGAAGGTGTGGACCCTGGGCACCATGCTCCCTTCCTCGTCGAGTTCGACCGTCGCCTCGGTCTTCTCCGTCCCCCCGGAGCCCCCGCACCCGGGACAGGACTGAACCTGGGGCATATGCCGTCCTTCCGTGGCGAAGCACCACCGTAGCGCGATTCCCCGCCGGGGAGCACCGCCGCCGGCGATCCACCACCCGTACGGGTAGCGCGAACCACGGCCGGGCGCCCCGCCGCACACCGGGGTCGGCCCCCGCGCCCGAGCACCGGAGCGCGGGGGCCCACCGTCCGTGGGGAGCCGTCAGC
>NZ_JBHUAF010000663.1:0-2029 GCF_042789895.1 Kitasatospora sp. NPDC056783 | reverse complement strand
GCTCCCGCGGGCCGCCGCCACCGCCGTCCACGCCCCGCACGCAGGCTGAATCTTTCGCACAGAAGTGGCGACCCTCGATGACCAACGATGACAAGCTGCTCGACTATCTCAAGAGGGTCACCGCCGACCTGGCCCAGACCAGGCAACGGCTGCGCGACGTGGAGACCGAGGAGAAGGAGCCCATCGCCATCGTGGCGATGAGCTGCCGGTTCCCCGGTGGCGTCACCACCCCCGAGGAGCTCTGGCGGCTGGTCGCCGAGGGCACCGATGCCGTCACGGACCACCCGGACAACCGGGGCTGGGACGGCGACGCGATCCTGGACCCGGACCCGGACGCGTCCGGCAAGAGCTACGTCCTGAAGGGCGGCTTCCTGCACGACGCCGCCGACTTCGAGCCGGACTTCTTCGGCATCTCGCCGCGCGAGGCGCTGCTGATGGACCCCCAGCAGCGGCTGCTGCTGGAGGTGGCCTGGGAGGCGCTGGAGCGCGGCGGCATCGCGCCGGACTCGGTGCGCGGCGCCCGGATCGGGGTGTTCGCGGGAACCAACGGCCAGGACTACCGCGACGTGCTGGCCAAGCTGCCGAAGGACCCGGAGGCGGCGCTCGGCACCGGCGTGCTGGCGGCGGTGATGGCGGGCCGGATCTCCTACACCCTCGGCATGGAGGGCCCCGCGGTCACCATCGACACCGCGTGCTCCTCGGCCCTGGTGGCCCTGCACCTGGCGGTGCAGGCGCTGCGCCAGCGCGAGTGCACGCTGGCGATGGCCGGCGGCGTCTCGGTGATGTCCACCCCGGGCGCGTTCATCGCCTTCAGCCGGCAGCGCGGGCTCTCCCCGGACGGCCGCTGCAAGTCCTTCGCCGACGAGGCGGACGGCACCGGCTGGGGCGAGGGCGCCGGCATGCTGCTGCTGGAGCGGCTCTCGGACGCCCGGCGCAACGGGCACGAGGTGCTGGCCGTCATCCGCGGCTCCGCGGTCAACCAGGACGGCGCGTCCAACGGGCTGACGGCCCCCAACGGGCCGTCCCAGCAGCGGGTGATCCGTCAGGCGCTGGCCAGTGCCGGGCTGTCCACCGGTGACGTGGACGTGGTGGAGGCGCACGGCACCGGCACCACGCTGGGCGACCCGATCGAGGCGCAGGCGCTGCTGGCCACCTACGGCCAGGGCCGTACGGCGGACCGGCCGCTGTGGCTGGGCTCGATCAAGTCCAACATCGGGCACACCCAGGCCGCCGCCGGCGTCGCGGGCGTGATCAAGATGGTCCAGGCGATGCGCCACGGCGTGCTGCCCAAGACCCTGTTCGCGGAGAACCCCGCGAGCAAGGTGGACTGGACGGCCGGCGAGGTGCGGCTGCTGACCGAGGCCCGGGCCTGGCCCGAGGTCGAGCGTCCGCGCCGGGCCGCCGTCTCCTCCTTCGGCGCGAGCGGCACCAACGCCCACACCATCATCGAGCAGGCCCCCGTCGAGGAGGCCGTCGAGCGCACTCCGGCGAGCGCCCCCTCGACCATCCCGTGGCTGCTCTCCGGGCGCACCCCCGAGGCCCTGCGCGAGCAGGCGCTGCGGCTGGCCGCCGTGGCGGACACCCTGGACCCGGTGGACGCCGCCTTCTCGCTGGCCACCACCAGGACCGCCCAGCAGTACCGGGCCGTGGTGCTCGGCCGGGACGGCGAGCAGCTGCGCAGCGGCCTGACCGCCCTGGCCGAGGGCGCCCCCGGAGTGCTCCAGGGCCGCACCACCAAGGGGCTCACGGCCTTCCTGTTCACCGGCCAGGGATCGCAACGACCGGGCATGGGACGGGAGTTGTACGAGGAGTTCGAGGCGTTCCGGCAGGCCTTCGACGAGGTCTGCGGCCACTTCGACGAGGGGCTCAAGGACCTGGTCTTCGGTACCGACGCCGAGCCGCTGAACCGGACCGCCACCACCCAGGCCGCCCTCTTCGCCTTCGAGGTGGCGCTGTTCCGGTTGCTGGAGTCGTGGGGCGTCCGGCCGGATTTCCTGGCGGGGCATTCGATCGGTGAGGTCGCGGCCGC
>NZ_JBHUAF010000662.1:0-2044 GCF_042789895.1 Kitasatospora sp. NPDC056783 | reverse complement strand
GCGGAAGCAGTACGAGTCGGAGGAGGCGTCGCCGCCCGCCAGGTGGGTCTGGTGGACGCGCAGGCCCCGGAAGTCGTCGCCGTGCGGGAAGAAGCGCTCGTCGACGCTCAGACCGCCCGCCTCCGGGTCGGCGTCCAGCTTGACCATCCAGGGCTCGATGCCCTCCGGGTAGAACTGGTCGTCCCAGGCTCCGTAGAGCGAGTTGGTGAGGTAGAGCCGCCGGCCGTCCCGGCTGATCTCCACCATCTGCGGCGCCCCGTTCAGCGGACGGCCCGGTTCGGCGGGGTGCGGGGTGCGGGCGGTGACGCCGCCGAGCCGTACGGAGCCGGTCTGCCGCGGGTGGAACGGGTCCGAGACGTCGTACTGGAACAACTCGCCGGTGCCCCAGGCGGAGACGTACAGCCAGCGGTCGTCCACCGTCAGGTTGATGTCGGTGACCAGCGGCGGCACCGCACCGAAGGGCTGGAGGGCCGGCGGCAGGTCCTCGGCCTTGGCCGGTTCGGCGGGGATCTCGATCACCTTGCGCGCGGTGAAGGCCGGCCCGTCCCGGTACCAGAGCCAGACCGAGGAGGAGAGGTCCTCGACGTTGGTGACCACCCCGGCGAAGCCCCACTCGGCCTGCGGGTCGTGCGCCGGGCGCAGCTCCAGGACCATCTGGTGCTGGTCGCCGAGGTCCACCCGCTGGAGGTGGCGGCCGGTGTCCAGCTCCCAGAAGTGCAGCGCGTGGCCGTACTTGCGCCCGAGCAGGAGGTCGGGCACCACCCCGTTCTCGATCATCCACGGGGTGCCCCACTCGCTGGTGACGCCGACGTTGGTGCCCAGGTGCCACCAGACGTCGTAGGCGAGGTGCTGGGGTCCGCGCTCGGTCTCCCAGGGGCGCAGCACCTCGAAGGTGGTGTGGTCGAGCAGGGCGACCCCGCCCGGGCCGTCGTCGCCGTCGGCGCCGCCGAGGCAGGACAGGAACACGCCGTCCGGGCCGCAGTGCAGGGTGTGGGGGCGCGAGTAGCCGGCCTTGGCGGCGAGTTCCTCCGCCTCGATCGTCCTGACCAGCCGGGGGCGGACCGGGTCCGGCCGGGTGTCCAGCACGTGCAGCCGGGAGGAGCGCAGCCCGGGCAGCAGCAGGTAGCGCCGCTCCGGGTTCTCGTGGCAGGCGTGGGCGAGGGCGCTGGAGCAGGCGTTCCATCCGAAGTGGTGCAACTCGTCGCCGAGTGTCGGGAGTTCGGCGAAGTTCAGGACCTTCCCGTAGGTCGCCGAGTCCGGATCGGTGTCGACGCTCAGCAACGCGTCCGGCTGCCGCCCGGACCGGTCGAAGCCGGCCACGTACGCCAGCTTCTCCGGCGGCGCGGCGATCGCCTCGGCGGCCGAACGGTAGAGCGATGGATCGGTATGCCCGTGCTGCATGCAAACTCCCCGACTCGCCTGGTCTGTCCGGGAAGCGTTCCACAGGGACACCGGCGCACAGCAGGCGCGCGCGGGGGCGGAGGGGTCGCGCGGGCGGCTACTCTGACCGGGTGCACAACAGCATCCGCGGGGGGAACTTCCACGGCCCGGTCGTCCAGGCGGACACCGCGCACGTGACGCTCCCCGCCCGGCCCCCGACGATCGCCGGGCTCCCGCCGCTCACCGCGGCCTTCACCGGCCGGGACCGCGAACTCGCCGAGCTTAGCGCCCTGTTGGCTCCGAACGGTCCGTCGACCCCGGACGGCCCGTCGACCGTGACGGTCACCGGCCTCGGTGGCGTCGGCAAGACCACGCTGGCGATCGCCGTCGGCCGCGCTCTGCTCGACGAGGCCCGCTTCGCCGCGGCCCTCTTCGTCGACCTCCGCGGCTACGACGAGACCCCGGTGGACGCGGGACAGGCGCTCGACACCCTGCTGCGCGCCCTCGGCGTGCCCGCCGCGCACATCCCCCCGGACCCGGAGACCCGCGCCACCATCTACCGCGACCAGGTGGAAGGGCGCGGCGGAGGCGTCCTCGTCGTCGCCGACAACGCCTCCGCCGCCGACCAGGTCCGCCTCCTCCGGCCGCCGTCCCCCCGGCACCG
>NZ_JBHUAF010000661.1:0-2061 GCF_042789895.1 Kitasatospora sp. NPDC056783 | reverse complement strand
TCGGCTGGGAGGGTGGAGAGCCGGGTGTCCCTCCGGTCGCCCGGGCGCTTCCGGCCGTCGGGGTGTGGCCGACCTCACCGGGGCGCGGCCGGCTGCCGGAACCCCGGCTGCCGGACCCTGGCTACCAGGACACCGGGTACCGGACCGGGTGTCTGCCGATCCGGCCGGGCAGCAGGCCGATGGCGACCAGCAGCACGGAGGCCAGCAGGAGCAGCGGGAGGAACGGCATCGGGTGCGGCGCCTGCAGGACCACGATCATGGCGGTGCCCACGGCCGGGGAGTGCGAGAGGTGGGTGAGCATCATCACGCCCAGCGCGAGCCCGGCGGCGACGGCCGCACCCCAGGTGGTGCTGCGGGTGACGGCCAGGGTGGCGAAGCCGATCAGCGCTGACATCAGGTGACCGGCGATCAGGTTGCGCGGCTGTGAGATCGGCAGTCCGGGGGCGCCGTGCACCAGCGCGGCGCTGGCGGCCAGCGGTGGGATCAGCAGGGGTTGGCGGAGCAGGAGGCCCACGCCGACCAGTAGGAGCAGGGTGCCGATGGCGAAGACCGTGGCCCGCAGGGCGTGCAGTGGGTGAGGTCTGGGTGCGGCGGCGGACGGGGGTGTGGACATGCGTGCGCTGTTCCGAGAGGGAGTGGGGGGACCTGGAGATGATAAACAGATTGTTGATCGAAAGGTAGGACGTTTTGCCTGTCAGGCACATTCGGTCCACGGACCGGGACCACCCCGCACCCCAGAACGAGAGCGAGCAGCCCATGACCACGCCGTCCGTCACCCTCTTCCGCGACGTCCGTCCGTTCGGTGCCGAGCGGGCCGTCGACCTGGTCTCGGTGGACGGTGTGCTGGCCGAGCGGGTGCCCGACGGGGTGGCGCCGGAGGTGATCGAGGGCGGCGGCCGGATCGCACTGCCCACCCTGGTGGACGCGCACATCCACCCCGACAAGACGGCCTGGGGCGAGCCCTGGTACAGCCGCCGCCCGGCCGGCTCGCTGCCCGAGTACGTCCAGGGCGACGTCGACCTCCACCGGCGTCAGAGCACCTCGATCGCCGACCGGGCGAACCGGCTGTTGAGCCACGCCGTGGCCCGGGGCACCCGGGCGGTGCGGGCCCACGTGGACGTGGCGCCCGCCTTCGGCCTGGCCGGGGTGACCGGGCTCGCCGAGGTGCGCGAGCGGCTGGCCGGCGTGCTGGACGTCCAGCTGGTGGCCTTCCCCCAGCACGGGGTGCGGCGGATGCCCGGCGCGGGCGCTCTGCTCGCCGAGGCGGCGGCGAGCGGGCTGCTCGACGCCATCGGCGGGATCGACCCGGCCGGCTTCGACGCCGCCTCGGACGATGGCCGGGACGGCGAAGGGCCGGCGCAGCTGGAGCTGCTGTTCGGCCTGGCCGAACAGCACGGCCTGCGGCTGGACATCCACCTGCACGACGGGGGCGAGCGCGGACTCGGCCCGCTGCGCGACATCGCCGCCCGGACCAGGGCGGCCGGGCTGGCCGGACGGGTCGTCGTCAGCCACGCCTTCTGCGTCCCGGAACTGACCGGCGCCCCGCTCGCCGACCTCGCCGCCGAGCTGGCCGAGTCCGGCGTCGGGCTCACCACCGTGGCGCCCTCGGCCCACCAGGTGCTGCCGTTCCGCGAGCTGCGGGCGCACGGGGTGCGGGTCGGGCTCGGCTCGGACGGCGTGCGCGACTCGTGGAGCCCGTACGGCAACGCCGACATGCTGCACCGCGCCCACCTGCTGGGCTGGACCACCGACGCCCGCACCGACGAGGAACTGGCCGACTGCTTCGCCCTGGCGGCCGACAGCGGCGCCGAACTTCTGGACCTGCCCGCGGCCACCCTGCGGCCGGGCTCGCCCGCCGACTTCATGCTGGTGACGGGCGAGTGCCTGCCGCAGGTGGTGATCGACCTGCCGGTCCGCGAACTGGTGGTCCGCGCGGGCCGGGTGGTGGCCCGGGACGGACGGTTCACGGGCTGATCGGCGGCGCCGCTCCCACCCGCGTCGACCGGTGCGGGTGGGAGGGACGTGGCCGAGCGGGAGGGAGCCGGACGACCGGTCCGGCTC
>NZ_JBHUAF010000660.1:0-2064 GCF_042789895.1 Kitasatospora sp. NPDC056783 | reverse complement strand
CCAACCCCCGGGCCCCCGGGCCCCCGGGCCCCCGCGGGGCCCGCGCCGGGGGGGCCGCCGCCGACAAGGAGTTCGCCGAGGGCTGCCGGCAGCAGGCCGGCCCGGCGCTCGGCCACCTCGGCACTGTCGAGGCCGCCCGCGACATGGACGTGCTCCGCGCCCTGCTGGGCGACGAGAAGCTGAACTTCGTCGGCAAGTCCTACGGCACCTTCCTCGGCGCCACCTACGCCGGGCTCTTCCCGGGCCGGGCGGGGCGGCTGGTGCTCGACGGCGCGATGGACCCGGCGCTGGACTCCGTCACCGGCAACCGCACCCAGGCCGGCGGCTTCGAGACCGCCTGGACCGCGTTCGCGAAGGACTGCGCCAAGCGCGAGGACTGCCCGCTCGGCCGCACCGAGCAGCAGGTCGGCGAGCAGCTCACGGCCCTGCTCGCGGGCGCCCGCACCGACCCGCTGCCCACCACGGGCGGCGGCCGCCGGCTCACCGGGTCCCAGGCGACCACCGGCGTCATCGAGGCCATGTACGCCGACTTCCTCTGGCCTAAGCTGCGCGCGGCGCTCGCCGACGCCAAGGCCGGCGACGGCACCGCTCTGCTGAAGCTCTCCGACGAGTACTACGGGCGCGAGGCGGACGGCTCGTACCCCAACCTGATGTTCGCCAACACCGCGGTGAACTGCCTCGACCTGCCCGCCCCGTTCCGCGGGCCGGAGGACGCCCAGCGGGCGGTGCCGGAGTTCGAGCGGGTCTCCCCGCACTTCGGGCGCGACATGGCCTGGATGGCGCTGGCCTGCACCTACTGGCCGGTCCCGGCCACCGGGGCGGCGCACACCATCCGGGCCGCCGGGGCCGCCCCGATCGTCGTCATCGGCACCACCCGCGACCCGGCCACCCCGTACGCCTGGGCCCGGTCACTGGCCGACCAGCTGGAGTCCGGCCGGCTGCTCACCTTCGACGGCGACGGCCACACCGCGTACGGACGGCACGTCACCTGCGTGGACGACGCGGTGAACCGCTTCCTGCTGACCGGGGAGGCTCCAGAACGGGGCAAGCGCTGCGACCGGTAGGGCGTCCGGGGCCGGTGTCTCGAAAGATAGTTATCACTTCAATCGCCCACTGGTACGACGTTACGATGAGCGCCCCCTGCCACCCTCGCCCGCACCGGAGTTCATCGTGCTCGGAGTCAACGACCTTGCGACGTACGTCCTGGGCGCCCTCGTCATCGTCCTGCTACCCGGCCCCAACTCCCTGTACGTGCTGTCCGTCGCGGCCCGCAAGGGCGTCCGGACCGGCTACCGGGCGGCGGCCGGCGTCTTCGTCGGCGACCTCACCCTGATCAGCCTCACCTCGCTCGGGGCGGCCTCCCTGCTCAAGGCCAACCCGGCCGTCTTCGCCGTGGTCAAGTTCGGCGGCGCCGCCTACCTGCTCTGGATCGGCTACGGCATGCTCCGCGCCGCCCGCGAACTGTGGCGCGAACGCCGCGCCGCCGCCGACCCCACCGTCGAGCCGGCCCCCGAGTCCACCGAGAACCCCTTCCGCCGCGCCCTGGTGATCAGCCTCCTCAACCCGAAGGCGATCCTCTTCCTGCTCTCCTTCTTCACCCAGTTCGTCGACCCCTCCTACGGGCAGCCCGCCCTCTCCTTCGCCCTCCTCGGCGGGGTCCTCCAGACCTTCAGCTTCCTCTACCTCTCCCTCCTGATCTTCGCGGGCACCACCCTCGCCACCGCCTTCCGCCGCCGCAAGCGCCTCTCCGCCACCCTCACCAGCGGCGTCGCCGTCCTCTTCGCCGGCTTCGCCGCCAAGCTCGCCGTCTCCTCCACCTGACCCCACGCCCGGATACCCGGGTACGGATCACCGGCGAACCTGTGTAGACTGACCCGCGTTGCCAGCACACGGCAACGGTGCCGCCTTAGCTCAGTTGGCCAGAGCAACGCACTCGTAATGCGTAGGTCGCGGGTTCGAATCCCGCAGGCGGCTCTTCTTCAAGCCGGTCCCGAGACGCACATCCGGGCCATCACCGGCAGGTGCCCTCCCACGCCACCGCCTGCCGGCGCCTTGCGGCCGACC
>NZ_JBHUAF010000659.1:0-2102 GCF_042789895.1 Kitasatospora sp. NPDC056783 | reverse complement strand
GGCGGGTACTTCATCTGAGCAGCCATCACAAAGGCTCCCTTCTCATGACCCATCAGGCCATCTCCGGCAACCTTCCGCACGTCGGGGGAACCTCAAGCCGACTCGAACTCAGCCTCGCCGCATGACCCGAATTAGCCAGCAGGATCCGCGAGGCGTCATCCGCAGGTGAACGGCTGACTCCTATGAAGTCACAGAAGCCCGACCGGCCACGCGCCGAGTTACATCGCCCGGCAGGCCGACGATTCCCGAGAAGGACAGCCGAAGCGTCAGTCAGATCAAGAGTCAGACCCCCAGGCGATGCCACGGCCAATCCTCACTGTCAGATCAGCTCGCGGTCAGGACTTGTCGCACAGCGCCGCGTTCAGCACGCCGTACATCTGGCCGACCGGCGGGTTGGTCGCCAGGTGCGCGTTGGTCACCACCGACGCGTGCCGTCCGTCCTCGGTGACCAGGGTCTCCGTGTAGTAGCCGGGGACCTCGCCGTCGTGGCCCCAGGCCACGCCGCCGCACGGCAGGCTGTAGCGGGCGATGCCGAGACCGTAGGCGAGCAGGGAGTCCGGGGAGCCGACGGGGACGGTCCGTTCCATTTCGGTCAGGATCGCCGGGGGAATGACACGGCCCGAGATCAGGGCCTGGTAGAAGCGGGTGAGGTCGTCCTGGGTCGAGATCATCGCCCCGGTGCTGCTGAACAGCGACGGGTCGTAGCTGATCACATCACGCCAGAAGAAGAACCCGGCGAAGCGGACACCGTTGTAGCCGTGCACGGCCGGGGTCGGCAGGGAGCGGTCACCGGGGGCCGGGAAAGAGGTCGCGGTCAGGCCGAGCGGCCGGACGATTCGCGCCATGACCGCCTCGTGGACCGGCGTACCGGTGACCTTCTCGATGAGCATGCCCAGGATCAGGTAGTTGGTGTTGGAGTACACCATGGTGGCGCCGGGCTGCCCGACCGGGGCGTTCTTCAGCCCGTCCCGCACGAGGACGTCCAGGGAGAAGGAACCGTCGGGGTTGGCGGGGGGCGGGAGCAGGGGGTTGGGGCTGTACGCCGCGATTCCGCTGGTGTGCTGGAGGAGCTGGCGCACCGTGATGGCGTTGCCGTCGTAGCCGTTGCCTGTGACGACGCCCGGCAGGTACTGACCGATGACGGTGTCGAGGGACACCTTGCCCTCGCCGACCAGCGTGAGGACGGTCGCGGCCGTGAAGGTCTTGGTCTGGCTGCCCACGCGGAAGCGGTCGGTGGGGGTGATCGGGGTGTTGGTGTTGATCGTCCCCGTACCGACGGAGAGGGAGTACGACCCGGTGCTGTCCCCCGCGTACACGCCTGCGCCGGGCCCCGCCGCCGCCTGGAACGTCTTCAGCGCCGTCAGGGTCTGGGCGCGGTTGTCATCCGGCGCGGCCTGCGCCGCCGGCGACAGCGCGAGTACCAGCGCGCAGGCCGCCCCGACCAGCACGGCGGTCTTCTTCACGATCGGCATGTTTCCCCCTGGAAGTCCGCAGGGGCTGGGCGCCGCCGCGGGCTGTCCATGATGGCATCGGATCCGCGCGCGATCCAGGCTCCCCGGCGAAGACTGGCCGGACGGGAACGCTCTGGCCAGAAGCCGGTCCTGGACCCGGCCCGCGGCCGGTCCTGACGGTGGTCAGGACCGGCCGGGCGGTGCCGGGCGATGCCGGGGAGTGCCGGTTCAGGGCACCAGCACCACCCTTCCGAAGACCTCTCCCGCGTCCATCGCGCGGTGGGCCGCCGCGGCCTGCTCCAGCGGTAGTACCTCGTGCGCCACCGTGCGCAGGCCTCCGCGGGCGGCGTCGGCGAACTGGGAGGAGCGCACCGCCTGCCGTTCGGGGCCGGACACGGTGTCGGAGCTGAAGGTGGCGAAGGACAGCGACCGGCGGAAGGCGTCGATGAGTCGCATACCGAAGTCCGCGGGAGGCTGTCCGCCGACCACGCCGACGGTCACGTACCGCCCGTTGGGGTTCAACCTCTCCAGGAACCGGGGAAGTCGGGGTCCGCCCACTGTGCGACATCCCGCGAGTTCTCCTGAGCCCCGCTGAGTGACCGAGGCCGTGGCCAGGGGCTTCTTCCTCCTTCGAGTGCTCCGCTGGGCTGT
>NZ_JBHUAF010000658.1:0-2113 GCF_042789895.1 Kitasatospora sp. NPDC056783 | reverse complement strand
GTGGCGGGCCGTTCTGCGTCCGTCCAGGGGATCGGAGCCGGGAGGAGGAGCCGGGAGGAGGAGCCGGGCGCACGGACGCGGCCCAGGACGACCTGGAACCGTGGGTCCCCGAGCCATGGAACGTGATCACCGCATGGCCTTGATCCACTTCCGAAACAGGCCCTGGGTGTCTCATCGTTCCCGTCGGGCGCGCGAATCACGAGACCCGGCCCAGGGTCGCGGATCCGTGCGCAGCAGGCTGTAGCGGACGACGTCGCGCCATTCGCCGTCGCGGAAGGTCACCGCGCGCTGCACGCCCTCCCGGGTGAAGCCGAGCTTCTCCAGGACGCGCTGCTCGGCGAGGTTGCCCGCCTCGGTGTCCGCCTCCAGTCGCATGGTCGGGGTGTGCGCGAACACGTAGTCCACCAGCAGTCGTTGGGCCTTTGTCCCGATCCCCCGCCCACGCGCCTCCGGCACCAGCTGCACACCGAGGCTCCAGTACGGGGAGGCCGGCCGCGGGCCCGTCCGGGTGGCGGCGACGAAGCCGCGGAACTCGTCACGGACGGCCACCGCGAGGATCCACCGGTCCTCCCCGAGCAGCCCGTTCTCCGCCCACTGCCGGCTGAACCGCTGCGGGTCCCGCCAGCCGTACCACTGGAACTCGCCCAGCGCCTCGGGGTCGTTCAGCATCGCGTCGAAGGCGGCCAGGTCGGCCCGGGTGATCGGGCGCAGGGAGACTCTTTCCTCACTCATGCAGGCGCCAACGGACGGGTCTCCGCGACGGTTCCTCAGCCGGTCACCGGGCCGCTCCTCACCGCGGCCGGCTGTCCGGTGATCGAGCGGGCGAGCCGGAGCCCCACGTCGTCGATGCGCAGGGTCGGGTGGCTGCGGCGGCGGACGGAGGCGCGGCAGCTCCAGTGTTCGTCGAACCAGCCGCCGCCGCGCAGGACGCGGTAACTTCCGTACACCTCCGGGTCGTAGAGGTCCCAGCACCATTCCCAGACGTTGCCGAGCAGGTCGTACAGCCCGTAGGCGTTGGGGCGCAGCTCCCCCACCTCGTGCGGGCGTTCGTCCGCGTTGCCGCGGTGCCAGGCGATCTCGTCCAGCGGGCCGTAGCGGGGGCCGTCGGTTCCGGCGCGGCAGGCGTGCTCCCACTCGGCCTCGGTGGGCAGCCGGTAGCCGTCGGCGGCGCGGTCCCAGGAGACCTCCTCACCGTCCACCCGGTAGGCGGGCGTGCGGTGTTCGCGCCGGGACAGCTCGTCGCAGTAGCGGACGGCGTCCAGCCAGGAGACGCTGTGCGCGGGGCGGCGGTCGCCGGTCAGGCCCTCGTACTGTTCGCGGGTCACCGGACAGGCCGCCAGCTCGAAGGAGGCCACGTCGACGGACCAACTGCGCTGGGTGCGACGGTCGGAGAGGGTGACCCGGCCGGCCGGTACGGTGATCATCCCCCGATCCTAGGCGTCACGCGCGTCGGGCCGCCGCGCGCCTGCGGTGGCACGCGCCGGACGATCAGCGCAGCGTCACGATCCAGGCGCTGACTCCCAGCCAGCCGGCCGGCGCGACCGCCGCGCACACCCACGCGAAGCGGGCCGGCCCACGACCGCACTCCCGCCCCTTGGCGCGCTGGAACCCGGCGACCAGGCCGGCCACGGCGGTGACGGGGAGCGCGAGGAAGGCCAGGTACACGGTGCCGTAGTAGAGCCAGCCCACGAAGATCGCACCCGCGAACACGAACGGCGCCGACACGACGACGACCACCACGCCTCCGGCCGCGCACGCGATGCGCAGCCGCTTCTCGCTGGAGAAGAACGGCGGCACGGCGCAGACCACGGCGCAGCCCAGCCCGAAGACGTACAGCTCCACCCCGCCCTGGCCGAACCCCCGGTGGATGCTCCACACCGGCAACAGGAACGCGACCGCCCCGACCCCGGACAGCCACCGGGCACTCACCGGCACCGTGACCATGCTTCCCCCTTGCGCAGCACCCTCTTTGAACGCGTTCGAATCTAGCACCCGGGACACGACGCCCGTCAGCCGGACGGCTCGCCCTGGAGAACGGCAGATGTGCTCGAACCGTTATCCCGCTCTCTTCCCAGCGCCTCCCCCCGCCCCTCGGGAAGGCCCCTTCCCGGGC
>NZ_JBHUAF010000657.1:0-2128 GCF_042789895.1 Kitasatospora sp. NPDC056783 | reverse complement strand
GCGCTGGGCGCACCGGGGCCGGACCTGTGGAGCGGGCGACGAGAATCGAACTCGCGTGACTAGTTTGGAAGACTAGGGCTCTACCATTGAGCTACGCCCGCATGACCCTCCGAGCCGTCACCGGCCGGAAGTTCGGGGGACAGCCTACCTGGTCCGGGCGCCCGAGTGCACGCCGCGTCGCGCACACCCCCCGCGCGCCCGCGCGGCAGGGGTCGCGCGGTATAAGTCGCGGCCGCGCCCGCGCGGAACGAGCGGAACAAGTCGGCGAACCCGTGCAGGCCCGCCGTGTACGCTTCCTCTCGGCACCACGGGGTGTGGCGCAGTTTGGTAGCGCGTCCGCTTTGGGAGCGGAAGGCCGTCGGTTCGAATCCGGTCACCCCGACAGTGCGGCAGGGTCTCGCCCACCGGGGCGGGGCCCTGTTCTGTGTCGGAGCTCCTGGACGGCGTACGGTGGCGTCTGGCGTCCGCCTTTCGTGGTACCGGTAGGATGGGGCGCTGGCGGTAGTCCCTGTGGCGTCCACCCAGGTCAACCGCACGAGGGCGAGGAGTCAAGCTCACCGTCCACCCCACGGGAGATGCAGCTCCAACCGCCCATCGCCCGTCTCGTCCGAACCCTCTTCCGGCCCCGGCCGGGCGGCGGGGACGGGCGGAGACAACCCGCCCGCAAGCCCATAGGAGACCAAACCGTGAAGAGCGCCGTCGAGACTCTGAACCCGACCCGGGTTCGACTCACCGTCGAGGTGCCCTTCGAGGAGCTCAAGCCCAGCCTCGACGCGGCGTACAAGAAGATCAACCAGCAGGTCTCGGTCCCGGGCTTCCGCAAGGGCAAGATCCCGAACCGGGTCATCGACCAGCGCTTCGGCCGTGGCGCCGTGCTGGAGGAGGCCGTCAACGACGCCCTGCCGCGCTTCTACACGCAGGCCGTCGACGAGGGCAAGATCGAGGTCCTCGGCCAGCCCGACATCACCAACATCGAGGGTGTCGAGAAGATCGCCGATGGCGGCGACCTGAAGTTCACCGCCGAGGTGGACATCCGTCCCGAGATCACCCTGCCGGAGTTCTCCTCCATCGAGGTGACGGTCGACCCGATCGTCGTCTCCGACGAGGACATCGAGAAGTCCCTGGAGCAGCTGCGCGAGCGCTTCTCCTCGGTCAAGGACGTCGAGCGCGCCGCCGCCGCCGGTGACATCGTGGTCGTGGACCTGGTCGCCAAGGTCGACGGCGAGGTGCCGGAGGACGGCACCGCCACCGGCGTCAGCTACGAGATCGGCTCGGGTCGCCTGATCGACGGCATCGACGAGGCCGTCGTCGGCCTGTCGGCCGGCGACGAGAAGACCTTCGAGACCGAGCTCAAGGGCGGCACCCAGGCGGGCAAGACCTCCGAGGTCACCGTCACCGTCACCGCGGTCCAGGAGAAGGAGCTGCCGGAGCTGGACGACGAGTTCGCCCAGCTGGCCAGCGAGTTCGACAGCCTGGAGGACCTGCGCGCCGACTCCCGCAAGCGCCTCGAGCGCATGAAGGAGTACGACCAGGCCACCCAGGCCCAGGAGAAGGTGCTGGACGCGCTGCTCGGCCTGGTTGAGATCGAGTACCCCGAGAAGCTCCTCAAGGACGAGATCGAGACCCGCAAGCACAACGTGGAGCACCACCAGCTCCAGCCGATGGGCCTCACCGTCGACGCCTACCTGGAGACCCAGGGCAAGACCCGCGAGGAGTGGGACGCCGAGGTCGAGGAGCAGGCGAAGAAGGGCATCAAGACCCAGTTCGTCCTGGACCAGATCGTCGCCAACGAGGAGCTGGGTGTTAACCAGGAGGAGCTGACCGAGCACCTCATCCGCCGCGCCGCCGGCTCGGGCCTCACCCCGGACCAGTTCGCGCAGCAGGTCGTCCAGGGCGGCCAGGTTCCGCTGCTGGTCGGCGAGGTCGCCCGCGGCAAGGCGCTGGCCACCGTGGTCGAGGCCGCCAAGGTCGTCGACACCGAGGGCAACGAGGTCAGCTTCGACGACGAGGACGAGACGGCCGAGACCGTCGAGGCCGCCGCCGAGACCCCCGCCGTCGAGGACGGCGCCGCCGAGGAGAAGACCGAGGCCTGAGTGCCCCGGTAGCCCCCTGAGGCAGCCCAGCGGGC
>NZ_JBHUAF010000656.1:0-2154 GCF_042789895.1 Kitasatospora sp. NPDC056783 | reverse complement strand
GGCCGGACTCGCGCGTTCTCCGGGCGTGCCCCGTTCCGGGGCTCAGGCCAGGTCGTCGGTGCGCCCGAGCGCGTCCGGCTGGCTCTCCTCGATCCGCCGCAGCATCCGGCCCAGGGTCGCGGAGAGCTCGGCGCGCTCCTCGCCCGCCACGTCCTGGAGGAACTCCTCCTCGAACACCGCCGCCATCCGCATCGACTCCAGCCACTTGTCCCGGCCGGTCTCGGTCAGCTCGATGATCACCCGCACCCGGTTGGTCTCGTCACGCTCCCGGGTGACCAGGCCGTCGGCCACCATCCGGTCGATCCGGTGGGTCATCGCCGCCGGGGTGAGCCCGAGCCGCTTGGCCAGCTCGCCCGGCCCCAGCTGGTACGGGCTGCCGGAGACCACCAGGGCCTTGAGCACCTCCCACTCGGCGGAGGTGATTCCGAGCACAGTCAGCTGGCGGTCGTACGCCACGCCCATCCGCCGGGACAGCCGGAGGAGGGACTGCACGATGGTCTCCACCTGCGGGTCGACGGTGGGGAACTCCCGCTGGTAGAGGGCCACTTGCTCGGCGATGCCGAACTCCAGGCGGGTGGCCGGGACGGGCGTGCCGGCCGCCGGTCGCGGCTTGTCCGTAGTCATGCCGAACAGTGTCGCACGGTCGTGCACTCCTTAAGCCTTTGACTCCACACCCTTCCAGTGCTAAGACTTTATCTCGTCAAACTTTAGCTCTGAAATCTTCTGGACTTAAGAGTATCCAGTCGAAACCAGGAAGGGATGTGCACGGTGACCGGCACGGTGAAGCAGCAGAGGCAGCGGCGTGGTGGAGCGGGCGGCCCGCTGCGCCGCGTCCAGATCGGCAACGCGCTCAGCGCGTTCGGCGGCGGATTCACGATGCCGTACATGTTCGTGTACGTGGACCAGGTGCGCGGACTGGGTTCGCTGGCGGCCGGGATGGTGTTCACCGTCTTCGCGCTGGCGGCCCTCGCCGTGCTGCCGTTCACCGGCCGCGGCATCGACAGGTACGGCCCCCGTCCGGTGCTGCTGGCCGGCGCGGCGCTCGCCGCCACCGGCGCGTTCGCCTTCGGCCACGCCACCGGCACCCCGGCCCTGCTGGTCTCCTCCTTCCTGTTCGGCGCGGGTGTCACCACCTGCCAGCCGGCGCTCGCCACGATGATCGTCCGCTGCTCGACGGCGGCCACCCGCTCGCACGCCTTCGCGCTCCAGTTCACCCTGGTCAACCTGGGCATGGGCGTCGGTGCGCTGGTCGGCGGGCAGATCGTGAACGTGGCCGACCCGGCCAGCCTCACCCGGCTGTTCACCATCGAGGCGGTGACGTTCCTCGGCCTCGCCCTGGTCACCGGCACCGCCCGGATGCCCAAGGTCCAGCTGACCGCCGTCCACGAGAAGGCGGACGGCCCGACGGGCCTGCGCGCCCTGCTCGCCGACAAGGCGATGGTCCGGCTCAGCATCCTCGCCGGGCTGATCTTCTTCACCTGCTACGGCCAGTTCGAGTCCGGCGTCGCGGCCTTCGCCACCGACACCGTCGGCACCGCGCCCTCCACCCTGGGCTTCGCGATCGGCGCCAACGCGCTGACCATCGTGGTGCTCCAGATGTTCATGGTGCGGATCACCGCGCGCCGCCGCCGCACCACCGCGATGGCCGCGGCCGCCGTGGTCTGGCTCGGCGCCTGGGCGATGGCCCTGGTGGCCGGCCTGATCCGGACCGAGGCCATGGCCGCCACGGTCGCCATCGTCTCGATCTACGCCCTCTTCGGCGTCGGCGAGTCGCTGCTCGCGCCCACCATGGGCCCGATCGTCGCGGACCTCGCCCCGGCCCGGCTGCTCGGCACCTACAACGCCGGGTACGCCCTGGTGAAGCAGATCGCGGTCGCGGTCGGCCCCGCCGTCGGCGTGCTGCTGGTCGGCTCCGGCACCTGGCCGCTCTACCTGGCGGCCATGGCGGGCTCCACGCTGCTGATCGTCGTCCTGGCGCTGCGGCTGCGCCCGTACCTCACGCCGGAGCAGGACAACGCGGCCCCGGCCGTGGTCCAGGCCGTCCCGGTCCGGGAGCTCCAGACCGCCGCGTAGCGAGGCCGTGTCGCACGGCCTCGGCCCGCACGGGCGTTTGAATCGGGCGCCGACCAGGTCACCTGGTCGGCGCCCGGCGCG
>NZ_JBHUAF010000655.1:0-2157 GCF_042789895.1 Kitasatospora sp. NPDC056783 | reverse complement strand
GCCGTGGATCCAGCATCCACGGCGGCCCCGAGGGCTTCGCGGCGCTCGACAAGCACGCGCCGGCCGTGCCTATGGTGCCCGCATGACGACCGACCCGTTACCCCGCCGGCTGGCCCGCACCCGACGGTTCACCCTGGGCGCCCCCGTCCGGCCCGAGCCCTCGCCGGACGGCACCGCCGTGCTCTTCCTGCGCGGCCGCGGCGGCACCGACCCGCTCGACTGCCTCTGGGCCCTGGACACCGCCACCGGCGGGGAACGGCTGCTCGCCGACCCGGCCGCCCTGGGCGCCACCGAGGGCATCGCCGGGTACGGCACCGACGCCACCGGCACGCTCGCCGTCTTCGCCCTGGACGGCGCCCTGTGGCTGGCCGACACCGCCCGGGGCACCGTCCGCGCCGTCCCCGTTCCCGTCCCGGGTCCGCCGCAGGACCCCCGGCTCGACCCGACCGGCCGCACGATCGCCTACGTGAGCCGCGGCGCCCTGCGGGTGGTCGCCACCGACGGCACCGGCGACCGCCCGCTCGCCGAACCCGAGGCCGAGGACGTCGCCTACGGGCTCGCCGAGTACGTCGCCGCCGAGGAGATGTTCCGCGACCGCGGCCACTGGTGGTCCCCCGACGGCACCGCCCTGCTGGTCGCCCGGGTCGACGAGCGCGCGCTCACCCGGCACTTCCTCGCCGACCCGACCGATCCGCACCTCCCACCGCGCGCCATCCGCTACCCACTGGCCGGCACCGCCAACGCCGAGGTCTCGCTCCGGCTGCTCGGCCTCGACGGCACCACCACCGAGGTCCACTGGGACCGTGCCGCCTTCGAGTACCTCACCGCCGCCGGCTGGGACGCCCACGGCCCGTACGCGGCCGTGCAGAGCCGCGACCAGCGCACCGTCCGCACCCTGGCGATCGACCCGGACGGCACCACCCGGGTGCTCGCCGAGCGGCAGGACCAGCACTGGATCGAACTGCTCCCCGGCCTGCCGGCGCGCACCGCGAGCGGCGCCCTGGTCGACACCGCCGACGACGGCGACACCCGGCACCTGACCATCGGCGGCGAACCGGTCACCCCCGCCGGGCTCCAACTGCGCGCGGTGCTCGGGACGGAGGGCGAACAGGTGCTGTTCACCGCCTCCGACGAGCCCACCGAGACCCACCTCTGGACGTACGGGCCGGACACCGGCCCCCGGCGGCTGAGCACCGGCCCCGGCCTGCACACCGGCGTGCGGCGCGGCGGCACCCTGGTGCTCACCACCCGCTCCCCCGGCCACCCCGGCGGCCGCTCCACCGTCCACCGCGAGGGCCGCCCGGTGCTCCCGCTCGCCTCGCGCGCCGAGCCGCCGCCGTACACCGCCGCGCCCGAACCGCTCCGGCTCGGGCCGCGCGAACTGCGCGCCAACCTCTTCCTCCCCGACGGCCACCGCCCCGGCGGCGGCCCGCTGCCCGTCCTGCTCGACCCGTACGGCGGGCCCGCGACGCAGAAGGCCACCACCGGCGGCCTCTGGTGGGACCAGGTCTCCCAGTGGTTCGCCGACCAGGGCTTCGCGGTGCTCGTGGTGGACGGCCGGGGCACCCCCGGACGCGGGCCGCGCTGGGACAAGGCCGTCTACGGCGACAAGGCCTCGTTCCCCCTGGCCGACCAGATCGACGGCCTGCGGGCGGCCGCCCGGCTGCGGCCCGGCCTGCTCGACCTCGACCGGGTCGCCATCCGCGGCTGGTCCTACGGCGGCTACCTCGCCGCCCTCGCCGTACTGAGGCGTCCGGACGTCTTCCACGCCGCCTCCGCCGGCGCCGCCCCCACCGACTGGCGGCTCTACGACACCCACTGGCAGGAGCGCTTCCTCGGCCACCCCGACGAGCACCCCGGGCACTACGACGGCGGCTCGCTGATCGCCGGGGCGCCGAAACTCAGCCGCCCGCTGCTGCTGATCCAGGGCCTCACCGACGACAACGTCCACCCCGCCCACACCCTGCGGCTGTCCGCCGCCCTGCTCGCCGCCGGGCGCCCGCACGAGGTGCTCCCGCTGCGCGCCACCGGCCACCGGCCCACCGACGAAGCCGTGGTGGAAAACCTGCTGCACCACGAACTGCGCTTCCTGCGGCGGTCGTTGGGCCTGGAATAGGCACGCCTTCGCCCCGTCGAGCCGACGGGCTCGACGGGGCG
>NZ_JBHUAF010000654.1:0-2174 GCF_042789895.1 Kitasatospora sp. NPDC056783 | reverse complement strand
CGCCCCCGCCGCCCCCCCGCCGGGCGGGGGGGTGCCCCCCCCCGGCCCCCCCCCCCCCGGCCGCCGACATCGTGCCCGCCCCTGCGCGAACCTTGCCCGAACCGGTTTCGGTGAGGCACCGACCTTGTGCGGTCCATGCACGGGCCTGTGCTTATCGTCAGAGAGACGACTATGATCGTGACCATGTCGCGTTACGATCCGTCGGCCTTTCCGCCGTTCGCTGTCACGGTTGACCTGGTAGTGCTGACGGTGCGCGACCACTCGCTCTGCGCCCTGCTGGTCAGACGCGGAGAGCCACCGTTCCAGGGGTACTGGGCACTGCCCGGCGGCTTCGTCCGCCCGGACGAGGGCCTGGCCGAGGCCGCCTCCCGCGAGCTGGCCGAGGAGACCGGCCTGCGCGCCCACACCACCCCCGGTCATGACGCGGTCGGCCCCGGTGCGGCCGGCGCACACCTGGAGCAGCTCGCCACCTACGGCCACCCGCAGCGGGACCCGCGGATGCGGGTGGTCAGTGTCGCCTACCTGGTGCTCGCCCCCGACCTGCCGACGCCCCGGGCTGGCGGCGACGCCAGCGGAGCGCGCTGGGCCCCGGTCGGCGAACTCCTCGGCGCGAACCCGGCCGACGGCGTCCCGCTCGCCTTCGACCACGGCCTGATCCTGGCCGACGGTGTGGAACGCGCCCGCTCCAAGATCGAGTACTCCTCCCTCGCCACCGCCTTCTGCCCGACCGAGTTCACCGTCGGTGAGCTGCGCCGGGTCTACGAAGCGGTCTGGGGCGTGGTGCTGGACCCGCGGAACTTCCACCGCAAGGTCACCGGAACCCCCGGCTTCCTGCTGCCCTCCGGCGGCACGACGACCCGTCAGGGTGGACGACCGGCCCAGCTGTTCACCGCCGGAGGCGCGACCGTCCTCAACCCGCCCATGCTCCGCCCGGAGTCCTGAGCCGCCGCGGGCCCATCGGCTCCCGTGGTCCCGTCGCCTCGACGCTTCGCCGCCGAGCGCTGGGCCTGCGCTCTCCCTGGTTGCGGCCCGCCCTGTCGGCTGTGGCCCTGGTCCGCCTCGCTGCCCGTCCCGCCCCGTCCCACCTTGTCCCACCCTGTCCCGCCCCGGCGACCGGGCAGCCGAATGGCCTGGCCTGGCTGCGGACCAGAGAGGAGCGGCGCAGAGTGTCGGTGGGACGCCCCGGCCGCAGGGCCGGAGGCCCCGGACCGGACCCAGGGAGCCCGCGATGGCCATTCAGGACTGCGCCACCCGGCGAACCCTCGTCGAGAGGCTGGCGGCGGACTACCGGAGCCTCGACGAGACCACCACCGGTACGGAGAAGGAACTGGTCGCCTTGCAGGCCGAGTCCGCGGCGCCCGAGACGATCGCCGCCGTGCAGGAACGGCTGGCCGAGGAGCGGGAACGACTGGGCGAGATCACCCTCCGGGGCCGGGTTGCCGTCGAGGAGTTCCGTGCGGCGTGCGGCGACGAGCAGCTCTCGACGCCGCCCTGGCCCCCTCGGTAGCGACTGCGCCTTCCCCACCGGGTCCTGCCCGGCACGCCTCCGCCAGTGCCTGCCGAAACCCTTCCGTCCGATCCCGCCCGCACCCCTCCGCCCGATGGCGCCGGCACCGGGTCCCCGCCGCTCGGCCGAAGCCCCGGAACGGACCGGCCGACCGTGAATCGCAGGATCGGATTTTCCCCTGATCGGGTGAGGTGGGCAGCCGGTGGGCCCGTGCCGTTCCCGTAATGCCCGGAATAGCCACCACCGCCCCCTAATGTGCTGGCGCGGAGCCGCGCGGGTGCGCGCCCGCCCGTCAGGGGGCGCTCCGCGTCGAGCAGGTCGGCCGAGGGCATGGGAGCAGCCAGCGATGATCCAGATCACCGGACTGACCAAGGTCTACCGCAAGGGCGCTCCGCCCGCCGTGCTCGATCTGACCTTCGACACCCGGCCCGGAACGGTGACCGCGCTGCTCGGCGCAGAGGGGGCGGGAAAGTCCACCGCGCTGCGGTTGATGCTCGAACTCGAACGCGGCCAGGGCGTCACGCTCTTCGACGGCCGTCCCTACCGCAGGATCCGGCACCCCGAGCGTGAGGTCGGCGTGCTGCTGCCCCGCCCCCGCCCCGGCGGGGGCCCCGCCGGGGGCGGCCCAACCGGCCCCCGGGGGCGCACCCCACGTCGGGTGCACCGC
>NZ_JBHUAF010000653.1:0-2212 GCF_042789895.1 Kitasatospora sp. NPDC056783 | reverse complement strand
GGTCACCACCCGCGGGGGTGGTGACCGGCCCTGCCGAGCCGGCGCCGTCGGCGCCGCTCAGAGGCGGGCCGCCGCCGCCGCGATGGCGGACGCGTAGGTGCTCACCTGGGTGTAGACGCCCGGGTAACCCGCGCGGGCGCAGCCGTTGCCCCAGCTGACGATGCCGACCTGGACCCAGCGGCCCGCCGCGTCCTGGCGCACCATCGGGCCGCCGGAGTCGCCCTGGCAGGTGTCGACGCCGCCCTGGGCGACGTAACCGGCGCAGAGCGAGCCGGCGGCGTTCAGGCCCGGGTAGGCGCGGGCGCAGGTCGCGTCGTCGACGAACGGCACGGTGGCCTTGAGCAGGTAGCGCTGCTGGGCGCCGCCCTCGCGCGCCGCGCCCCAGCCCATGATGGTGAAGGTGCCGCTGTCGTAGGCGGTGGAGGTGGCGATCGGCAGGGTGCTGACCAGGCTGCTGTTCACCGGCGAGGCCAGCTTGATCAGCGCCCAGTCGTCGCCGTTCTCGGCGCCGGTGAAGGCGGGCGACTGGTAGACGTACGAGGAGCGGACCTTGACCGCACTGCCGCTGTTCAGGTCGACCGCCCCGAAGGTGGCGGTGATGGTGCTGTCCGCGCCGGTGCCGTCGACGCAGTGGGCCGCGGTGAGCACGATCTGCGAGGTGTAGAGCGCGCCGCCGCAGCCCATCGAGAGCCGCGCCATGAACGGGAACTCGCCCTGCGCCGCCCGGGCGCCGCCGACCACGGAGGGGGACGGCGCGGGCGAGGCGGCGGCAGGCAGCACCAGCAGGCCGACGCCGAGTACCAGACCTGACAACAAGCTGACCATTCGGCCGAGTTGACGCTTCATCGGGCTCCTCCTTGACAGGTGGGGGAGCACCGAGGGTGGCCCGGCGAGCGGCACGGCGGGAGGGGCCCGGCCTTGCCGCCCGAAACTGGCAGGAACACGGCAACTCGGGATTCCGGCCCGGCGGGCCCGGGGCGTCCACGGAATCCACGCGCGACCACCCCGAATCCGTCACCACCCGCTCACGCCGCGTCGACGCCGCACCCCCTCGGGTGTGAGCCCGCCCACAGGGGGTCCGCCATCCACGATCCCCCGTAGTGGACGGGCGCCCCGCCACCCCCGCCACGGCCCGGCCGAGGCGCCGCGGCCGGGGCCCCCACGACCGCGCCCCACCCGAAGAGCGCAGGCCACCGGGCCCGCCGGCCTCGCGTTCCACCTTGGGCCCGCCACACCGACCCCACATAGACAATTCGGACAAATATCACCAAATGCGCCGTCAGACCCGGCCGCGACCATCCCGCAACCACTACCCCGCGTAGTAGCGAACGCCTTTGCCACCCGTCCCCGGCCCTGCCAAGAATGGCCCGTCGCCAGGCAGCGCCGGCCGGCCACCTCCGCCGCGCAGCCCGTCCGCCCCGCCGCTTCCGCCCGGGCGGAACGGCCGTCCAGGGCGGCCGCACGGTCCCCGCTCACCCGGGTTCCACGCGATGCCCCGCCCCAAGTGCCACCGGCACGGCCCCCGACGGAGAAGGAACGCCCGCTTCATGCAGCTCAGCCATGCCCGCCGCAACTCCCTGATCACCGGCATCGCCACCCTCGTGGTGTCCGGCGCCGCCACGGCCGCCCTCGCCATCCCGCAGGTCGGGAACCCGGCCGAGGCCGCCCCCGTGGCCGCCGTCGCGCTGAACGAGCAGCCGGTCGCCGACCAGGGCCCGGCCGACACCGCCGCTGCCGAGCAGGCCGCCCAGGAGGAGCGGGCGAAGGCCGAGGCGGACGCCGCCTCCCAGACCCAGGCCCAGGCGGACGCCAAGGCCAAGGCCGACGCCGATGCCGCCGCCTCCCGCTCGCAGGAGCGCCGGAACCTCGCCGACGCGCCGGCCACCTACTCCGGCACCCCGCAGCAGATCGCCGCGCAGATCGTCCCGGCCGGCCAGCTCCAGTGCTTCAGCAACATCGTGTTCCGCGAGAGCAGCTGGAACCCGCTGGCGGTCAACGCCTCCTCCGGCGCCTACGGCCTGGTCCAGGCCCTGCCCGGCTCCAAGATGGCCTCCGCCGGCGCGGACTGGCGCACCAACCCGGCCACCCAGATCAAGTGGGGCCTGAACTACATGAACACCCGCTACGGCAGCCCCTGCGCCGCCTGGTCGTTCTGGCAGTCCCACCACTGGTACTGAGCCGATACGGTCTGAGCCGATACGGCCCCCGGGCC
>NZ_JBHUAF010000652.1:0-2217 GCF_042789895.1 Kitasatospora sp. NPDC056783 | reverse complement strand
GCGAGGGGGTGGACTCCTCGCCGGCCGGGCGCCGCCCCAGAGGTATCTACGCGCGTAACACGATGTCGGCCCGCCCTGTATGCTGGTTCGAACACGCCGTATGACCACCGCTAGACCACCCCAGCATCTGCCTGAAGCAGAGTTGGCGCGACCGCTCGGCGGCCGCGGTCCGGCCCCCGGCCACCACACCGGACCGACCCGGTATCTACCCCGGTCGACGCGCGAGAGGACGACTCTCGGCGCCGTCGGGGCTCCACCATGCCCTGCCGCGCTACCAGGCAGCAGGAAGGACCGACCGTGACGGCGCGCCGAACGGTCGACACCGCCGCGGACCCCGCGGCCACCACCGCAGCTCCGGCCCCCGAGGCCCCCGCCCGCGTCGGGTACGGCGAGCTGCTGCGCACACCGGGAGCCTGGACCTTCGTGGCCCCCGCCCTCGTCGCGCGACTGCCGTACGCGATGCTCAGCATGGGCATCCTGCTGCTCGTCACCCAGACCCACGGCTCGTACGGCACCGCCGGTACGGTCACCGCCGTCGCCGCCGTCGCCCAGGCCCTGATCGGGCCGCAGACCGGGCGGCTCGCCGACCGGTACGGGCAGGCCTCGGTGCTCGTGCCGACCGTCCTGGTGCACGCGGTGTCGGTCGGCGCGCTGATCGCGCTCGCACTCGCCCACGCACCGGTCTGGGGCCTGTGCCTGGCGGCCGTCCCGGCCGGTGCCAGCGTGCCGCAGGTCGGCGCGATGGTCCGGGCCCGCTGGGTGGCCACGCTCTCCGCCGGCGGCCCCTCCGAGGCCTCGGCGGCCCGGGTGGGCACCGCGTTCGCGTTCGAGTCCGTGACGGACGAGTTCACCTTCGTGATCGGCCCGATCCTGGCCTCCGGCATCGCCGCGCTCGCCAACCCGGCCACCGCCCTGGTCGCCGAGGCCTCGCTGACCCTCGTCGGCGGCCTGGCCTTCGCCGCCCAGCGCCGCACCGCCCCGGCCCGGATCGTGCCCCGGCCCGGCGCCAAGCGCGCCTCCGCGCTCGCCTCCCCCGGCGTCCGGCTGCTGGCCGGCGCCTTCCTCGGGGTCGGCGCGGTCTTCGGCGGCACCCAGGTCTCGGTGAACGCCTTCGCCGACTCGGTCGGGCAGCACGCGGCCGGCGGCACCGTGTACGGGATCTTCGCCGGCGGCTCGATGCTGGCCGGCGTGCTGTACGGGATGGTCGCCTGGCGGCGGCCGGTGCAGCAGCGGATGCTGATCAGCTACTCGCTGCTGGTGCTCGGCTGCTCGACGCTCTGGGCGATGCCCAACCTGGTGGCGCTGAGCGCCGCCGGACTGGTCTGCGGGCTGGCCATCGCACCGACCCTGATCAGCGGCTACACCCTGGTCGAGACGCTGGTCGCGGACGGGGCCAAGACCGAGGCCTTCACCTGGCTGACCGGCGCGATCGGGCTGGGGCTGGCGGTCGGCTCGATGGCCGCGGGCCGGCTGATCGACGGGCACGGGCCCTCGACCGGGTTCGTGGTGCCGCTGGCCGGGGCCGGGCTGGGGCTGGTCGCGCTGGCCTCGCTGCGGCACCTTCTGGTGGCGCCGACGGGTGGTTCCGCCTCCGGCTCGGGCTCGGGCTCCGGCTCCGGCTCGGGCTCCGCGGCGCGCGGTGGCGCGGAGCCGCTGGTGGGCGCCGCCAACGGCTGAGCCGGGGCGGCCCGGAGGCCGGGAGGACGGTGGCCCGGAGGCCGGGAGGACCGCGGCCCGGAGGCCGGGCCCGGCCCATCTCACACCGCAGTCGCTGGACTGATCCCGCGGAATGCCGCATCATTGACCATCGTTAGCACTCATCACGCGAGAGTGCCAGGAGGAAGACAAGTGCCCACGTACCAGTACCAGTGCACCGAGTGCGGCAACGGCCTGGAGGCGGTGCAGAAGTTCACCGACGAGGCGCTGACCACGTGCCCCGACTGCCAGGGACGGCTCCGCAAGGTCTTCTCGGCCGTGGGCGTCGTGTTCAAGGGCTCCGGCTTCTACCGGACCGACAGCCGCTCCTCCTCCAGCAGCTCGGTGGGCACCGGGTCGTCGTCGACCACCTCGACGCCGTCCTCCTCGTCCACCGGCACGTCGTCGTCGGGCTCCGGCGCGTCGTCGGGCTCCGGCTCCTCGGCCTCGTCCAGCCCGGCTCCGGCCGCGAGCTGACTCCGGCGCCGGGGCACCGCCCCGGACCGCTCCGCAGACCACGGG
>NZ_JBHUAF010000651.1:0-2221 GCF_042789895.1 Kitasatospora sp. NPDC056783 | reverse complement strand
CGTCTACCCCAACGGGAAGCCCGTCCCCTCCGCCTCCAACCTCAACTTCTCGCCCCGGCAGACCGTCCCCAACCTGGTCACCGTCCCGGTCGGCAGCAACGGCAAGATCGCCTTCTTCAACCACGTCGGCACCACCGACGTCATCGCCGACCTCGCCGGCTACTACGTCTCCGGGGCACCGCGGACCGGTGGTGTGCTCCAGAAGCCCGACGCACCGACGCGACTGCTGGACACCCGCGACGGGACCGGCACCGGCGGCGCCACCGCACCGGTGGGCGAGGGCCGCAGCATCGGACTCCAGGTCACCGGCACCGCCGGCATCCCGGCGAACAACGTCACCGCCGTCGTCCTCAACGTCACCGTCACCAACCCCACCAGCGACAGCTTCCTCACCGTCTACCCCAACGGGAAGCCCGTCCCCTCCGCCTCCAACCTCAACTTCTCGCCCCGGCAGACCGTCCCCAACCTGGTCACCGTCCCGGTCGGCACCGACGGCAAGATCGCCTTCTTCAACCACGTCGGCACCACCGACGTCATCGCCGACCTCGCCGGCTACTACAGCGCCGGCGACCAGCTCGGCCTGTCCGCGCTGAGCTTCTCCGCCCAGAGCGTCGACGCCTCGGCCTCCGCCACCCCCGTCACCGTGACCTGGACGATCACCGACTCCAGCCCGGCCGCCACCCAGACCAGCGGCTCGATCGTGATCCGCCAGCGGGGCGACGCCCCGGACACCTACGTCGGCCAGAGCTACTCGGCCAGCTACTCGCAGTACAACCAGGGCTTCGGGGGCGCCGACTACGTGTCCGGCGGCCCGGCCGGCGCGACCTACCGCTACACCTTCGTCGTCCCGCGCTACGCCGGCTCGGCCACCGCGAAGTGGGCGGTCTCCCTGGTCACCGCCTACGAGAACAGCACCCAGCAGCGCCTGGTGCTCTCCGGCTCCGCGCTCGGAGGCTTCGCCAACACGGTCACCGCCACCCACCAGGTGTCCACCACGACCGCGCTCCAGCCGTCCGTCGACCTCAACCTCAACGGGCGTCCGCCGTACGTCTACGTCGGCGACAGCACCTACCTCAGCTACAGCGTCGGCATCCAGGAGCAGCAGTCCGGCTTCTGGAAGGGGACGCTCACGCTGACCGGGCCCGGCGGCGCGACGCTGAACGGCTCGTTCGAGAACTCCACGCACAACGGGCAGCTGAGCTACCCGTGCCAGTCGAGCGTCAACTACCCGACCTGCACGGTCCTGGTCCTGCTGCCGGCCAGGGCCGCGGCCGGAACGTGGAGCATCTCCTCCGTCTCCCTGACCAACAACGCGGGCCAGACGAAGTCCTTCACCCCGCAGGACCCCCGGCCGGTCACCGTCACCACCAACGGCACCGTCAGCGCCGACCGCTTCGGCACCACGCCGAACGAGCTGAACAGCTGGCGGCAGCCGGCGCCGTTCAAGGTGCTGATGCGCGTCCAGGGCGCCCAGAACGGGGTCCGGTCCATCGAGCTCCGCTGGCAGAACTACACGTGCGGCCAGAACTCGACGACCCCGTCGGTGGAACCCGACGGCCGGTTCTCGGTGCCGGCCACCCTGAGCCAGTCCCGCAACGGCTCGCCCGCCTCCTGCTCCCTGGCCGGGGTCCTCGTCACCGACGGCGCCGGCAACATCGCCCTGTACGGCTCGGACTACTTCGCGCCGGACCCGGGCGTGTCGGTCAGCAGCGTCCCGGACACCACGCCGCCGACGGTGACCTCGGCCTCGCTGAACATCACCAGCCTCCCGAAGAGCCAGGCCGGCTCCCGGTCCCTCTACGTGATCGCGAAGGTCGTCAGCCCGACGGCGCCGGTCAGCGGGTACTACAGCTACGTGTACGACGGCTCCGGCAACGTCGTGGGCCAGAGCTCCGGCAGCGCCAACGCCTCCTCGGACGGACAGGTGACACTGAACCTCTACGTTCCGTACGGCATGGCCGTCGGCAGCTACACCGTCGGCTTCGAGATCAGCGATGCCGGGTGGCTCCGCACGTCCTACGGGATGCCCGGCAGTCAGCCGGTCCCCGGCGGCCCGCTCGTCCTGACGGTCACCGAGGGCTGACCGGACGGCGATGAAGCCGAGCGGCGCCGGTGCCGGGCCTGTCCGGCCGGTGCCGGCGCCGCTCGCCCCGTGTCAGTTCCCGAGCGCGTCGAGCCAGTCGCCGAACGGGGCGCGGACGGCGTCGGCGGTCTCGACCTG
>NZ_JBHUAF010000650.1:0-2230 GCF_042789895.1 Kitasatospora sp. NPDC056783 | reverse complement strand
ATCCGGGCCAGGGTGCGGGCGGCGAGGATGGAGTCGCCGCCCAGCTCGAAGAAGTCGTCGTCCGCCCCCACCGCGTCGAGGCCGAGGACCTCGGCCCAGAGGCCGGCCAGGACGCGTTCCCGCTCGGTGCGCGGGGCGAGGTGTCCGGTGGCGCTCTGCCGGGCGGGCGCGGGCAGGGCCCGCTGGTCGACCTTGAGTTGCGGGGTGAGGGGCAGCGCGTCCAGGACGACGACGACGGCGGGCACCAGGTGAGCGGGCAGGGTGGCGGCCAGCGCGGTGCGCAGCTCGGCCGGGTCCGGGGCCGCCGCCGGGTCGGCGGGCGTGGCGTAGCCGACCAGCCGGGCGTGGCCGGGCTCGTCCTCGCGGACCACCACGACGGCCTGGTCGACGGCGGGGTGGGCACGCAGCGCGGCCTCGATCTCGCCCGGTTCGATCCGGAAGCCGCGGACCTTGACCTGCCGGTCGAGCCGGCCGAGGAACTCCAGTTCCCCGTCGGCGTTGCGGCGGGCCCGGTCGCCGGTGCGGTAGAGACGGGCGCCGGGCGGGCCGAAGGGGTCGGCGACGAAGCGCGCGGCGGTCAGCCCGGGGCGGCGCAGGTAGCCGCGGGCGACGCCCTCGCCGCCGAGGTACAACTCGCCGTCGGTGCCGGGAGGTTGGGGACGCATGGCCTCGTCGAGCACGTACACCCGGGCGTGCGGCAGGGCGTCGCCGATGGTGGGCGAGCCGGTGCCGGCGGTGAGCGGGCCGGTCCAGGTGGCGACGATGGTGGCCTCGGTCGGGCCGTAGGAGTTGACCATGCGCCGGCCGGACGCCCAGCGGTCGACCAGTTCGGCGGGGCAGGCCTCGGCGCCGACGATCAGGGTGCGCAGGTGGCGGCCCGCACCGGCGGGCACGGTGGCCAGGGCGGCGGGCGGTATCAGGGTGTGGGTGATGCGGTGCTCGTCCAGGACGGCGGCGAGTTCCTCGCCCAGCCAGGGGCCGTCCGGCGGGATCACCAGGGTGGCGCCGGTCAGGACGGAGACGAACAGCTCCAGGACGGAGGCGTCGAAGCTGGGTGAGGAGAACTGGAGGACCCGGTCGCCGGGCCGGACCGCGTAGTTCTCGACGGCCGCCTCGGTGAAGCCGGCGATCCCCCGGTGGGTGACCACCACGCCCTTGGGCGTCCCGGTGGAGCCCGAGGTGTAGATCACGTACGCCGGGTGGTCCGGGCTCGTCGGGGCCGCGGTGACCGGGGCGGCGGGCCCGGCCGCCTCCAGGATCTCGCGGACGGCGGCCGGGTCGTCCAGGACGATCGCGGGCGCGGCGTCGGCGAGCATCAGGGCCCGGCGCTCGGCGGGGTAGGACGGGTCCACGGGCAGGAAGGCGGCCCCGGCCCGGACGACGGCGAGCTCGGCGGCGATCAGCTCCATCGAGCGCGGCAGGACCAGCGCCACCGTCCGCTCCGGCGCGGCGCCGCGCCGCCTCAGGTCGTGGGCCAGCCGGTCGGCCCGCTCGGCCAGTTCCCGGTAGGTCCAGGTGCGCCGGCCGTCGGTCACCGCGGGCGCGTGCGGGGTGCCGGCCGCCTGGACGGCGAACAGGGCGTCGAGCGTCCGGTGCTCGGGCGCGGTGGCGGCGCCGCCGGCCTGCGGCGGAACGGACGGACGTGCGGGCTGGGCAGGCCGGTCGGCCATGGCGGAAGGTCCTTCCGATGGGGGCGACGACGGGACGCCTGGGCAGGCGGTGGCCGGCCCTCGGGTCCGGGGAGAGGATGTGACGGCGGTGCGGCGGGCGCGGGCGGCTCAGTCGGAGCCGGTCCGGCGGGCCGTGCGCCCGGAGACCTGCACCCGGTCGATCCGGCCGGTGGCCGGGTCCCGGTGGAAGCTCCCGCCGGGCTCGGGGAGGCCGGTGTCGGGGGCGAGCAGGTCGTAGGAGAGGTCGGCGTAGCAGCGCAGCGGGATCGGCGGGTCGCCGTCCACGGAGAGGGTGGCCGGTCCGTCGCCGGCCGCTTCGACCCGGTAGCGGAGGGAGCCGTTGCGGTACTCCCCCGCGCACTCGGGCAGCGCGACGGCCTCGCCCGTGCCGACCGGCGCGATCGCGGCGGGCACCCTCACCCCGGTCAACTCCTCCATCTCGGACGCGAGTTCGCGCCAGAGCGCGGTGGCGGCGCCGGCGTTGCCGCCAGGCGCTCGCGCAGGTGGGAGCGGCGCATCGCCAGGGTGTGGGCGACATGTGTCATAGTGATTTCGGTGGG
>NZ_JBHUAF010000649.1:0-2266 GCF_042789895.1 Kitasatospora sp. NPDC056783 | reverse complement strand
GGCGAGAGGAACCGGGCGGTCGTGGGTCAGCCGAGGTACGGCGTTGCGCGGTGCTCCAGGAAGTGCTGGAGGCGGAGGCGCTGGGTGGGGTGGAGGGGGAGTGCATCGAGGTCGTCCGGGGCGATGAAGCGCAAGTCGGTGGACTCGCCGGAAATGCGCAGCTCGCCGCCCGTGATGCGGCTGGTGAAGCAGATGTTGAACTGCTGGCGGACCTCGCCATCGGCGTAGGCGATGATGTGGCGCGGGTCGGTGTAGGTGCCGACGAGGCCAGTGATTTCGATCGTGAGGCCGGTCTCCTCGAACACCTCGCGGACGGCGGTGTCGGGGAGGGATTCGCCGAAGTCCATGGTGCCGCCGGGGAGGGCGTAGAGCCCGTTGTCGGTGCGGCGTTGCAGGAGGATACGGCCGGCCGGGTCGGTGACGACGGCGGAGGCCGCGACCACGAGTCGGTTGGGCTTGGGGGCGTCGGGGTTGTCGTAGTACTCGGTGCGTGCCATGAGCTAGTCCGCCTCCACAGGTCGGGCTGTGC
Organism: Kitasatospora sp. NPDC056783; assembly: GCF_042789895.1. Classification (NCBI taxonomy): domain Bacteria; kingdom Bacillati; phylum Actinomycetota; class Actinomycetes; order Kitasatosporales; family Streptomycetaceae; genus Kitasatospora; species Kitasatospora sp. NPDC056783. Next base: position 1,737 of record NZ_JBHUAF010000649.1, on the reverse strand, counting down.
TCCACACAGCCTCGAAGCTAGAAATGTAGCCGTCGAACAGCGTGCCTGTCGGCGACCGACGGAGATGCCACACGGGGGCGCTGAACGCATTCATGCCCCACACATGTGCGTTGACCAGCAGTTGCTCGTCGGCACGGTAGAGGCTGTTGTAGAGGGTCGATTCGTGTGCTCGGACCTCAATGCGCGGAGTACCGACGAGCGGGCGGTAGTGCATGTGGGCAAGCCTGCACCGGGACTCGATACCGTGGCCGAACTGCTCTTCCTCGCCGCGCTGCCGAACGTTGGCACTGTCTGGATTCCCGATTGCGATCCGGACAGTGCAACCGTGTCCGGCTCGTTCTCGGAGGAGGTCGTTCAGCCGTGGATAGCCCTCGTGGAGGAACACGGCGGCGTAGACGAGTACGTCGATGTTGTGGGTGGCCTTGCTGAACAGGTCCACGAACTGCGACGTTGGCAGGTCGGCGCGCTGCTCGTAGAGCGCCACCAGGTCTGGGCTGGTGGTCTGGGCGCTGTGTGGTTGCCGCAGGCTGGGCCAAAGCGCGAACACATCCTCGCCGAGCGCCTCGGCAGCCAGGCGGGCTGTCCTCATGCGTGGTGTGCGGCTGAGATTAGCCCATCGTTCGACGGACTTGGTGTCGACACCAGCGCGTGCGGCCAACTCAGAGCACGTCCAACCACCCGATGCCATGGCATCTTTGAGCCGCTGGTTCGGCATTCTTCTCTACTCCTTGTCGGGTGGGACCTTGAGGGACGTTCTACCTTGCGGAGGATGTTCCGAAGTGTCCCTTGCGCGAGGTTCCTTCGTCCCAGGAACCCGGCGGATCCTGGTGCTTCTTCGCCGGTCAGTACTGCGGGAGCTCGGGCACATGGCCGAACGCTTCACCGCGTCAGGAGGAAACGGGATGACTGCATCGCAGCACAGTTCGCCTTTCCAGTCCCCGCCGCCGGGCCCGCCGGTGGTGGGCTCGATGCGTCAGGCGGTGCCGGCCGTGCCCGGCGTTCTGATGGATCGCAGGTCGCTTGACTCGGTCGTGGCGACGGTACTGGACAACAACGAGGGCATGAGTCCGGAGATGGCGCGGAGGATCGTTCATGAGGCGATCTCCTTCGTTGTGACCGGTGCCCTGCGCCCGGAGCTGGCGATGGCTCCGAGCCGCATCGTCGACGAGGGCTGGCACGCTTTGGTCCTGCACACGGAGGAGTACGCGGACCTGTGCGGGCGCTTTGGTGGATTCGTCCATCACAGCCCGGGATTCGACCCGGCGAACTTCGACTCGGACATCCTGGAACAAACCCAGGAAGCCATCAGGAGCGTAGGGTTCGAGGTCGATGTCGATCTCTGGTGTGCCCCGACGGATAACACGCTGGTGTCCGTGGCGGCCAACTGCCAACATGCACCCAACTGTTCGATCAGGCCGATGAAGAAGCCGGAAAAGCCGTGCACCAAGCCTCCGAGTGTGGGGTGAAGGCGCGTAGGCTGCAGGACACGGGACAGGAGGTTCTCCGATGGAGTGGATCGACCCTCGGTACGCGGAACTGGTTGCCTGCTACCGGCAACAGCAAGTGGCCCCTGAGCCGAACCTTGAGGTGTGGGGTGTGCCGGTTCGGTGGACTGACGACGACGTGCCGGTCGCTCTTCGGGGCTTCGTGATGGAGCCGCTGACAGGCGAATGAACTGTTGGCGCACTGCGGGGGCGGGGCCGCGCGCTTTCCCGGCCCCCCCCGGTTTGGTAGGCG
>NZ_JBHUAF010000648.1:0-2280 GCF_042789895.1 Kitasatospora sp. NPDC056783 | reverse complement strand
GGCCCGGGGTCCTGCCGTCATCGGCCCCGAGCCCTCCCGCCCTCGGCACCCGACGTCCCGCACCGTGCCACCCGCGCCGACCTGCGCGGCAATGACGTTTTCTTAACGCGGGCCGGTAGCGGATTCTTAACGCCCGTCGCATAGCCTGTCGCACTGCCGTCGCCCGACGGCGTTTTTACGGGGTCTTTAAACAAGAGGTGCAAGGTGGTTTCGTCGGGTTCGACGGAGACGGCGGAGGCGGACGCGCCGTCGGCACGAATACGCCTCCGTAGCTGGTTGCTGGAGGACGTGACCGCGGCGAAGCCCGCGCAGCAGCCGGCGGCAGGGGGTGCCTCGGAGGACGCCGCGCAAACGCAGTCCGAGGGCACGGCGGCATCGGGGGACGCGGCCGCGCACGGCGCCCACGCCGGCCAGCGCTGGTGGCGGGTGATGTGCCTGACCGGCCTGGACTACTTCTCGACGCTCGGCTACCAGCCGGGCATCGCCGCCCTGGCCGCGGGCGTGCTGTCGCCGATCGCCACCATCGTGCTGGTGGTGGTCACCCTGCTGGGCGCGCTGCCGGTCTACCGGCGGGTGGCCAAGGAGAGCCCGCGCGGCGAGGGCTCGATCGCGATGCTGGAGCGGCTGCTGTCGTTCTGGAAGGGCAAGCTGTTCGTCCTCGCCCTGCTCGGCTTCGCGGCCACGGACTTCCTGATCACCATCACGCTGTCCGCCGCCGACGCGAGCGCGCACCTGGTGGAGAACCCGCACCTGACGAGCTTCCTCGGCGGCAAGCAGGTGCTGATCACGCTGGTCCTGGTGGCGCTGCTCGGCGCGGTCTTCCTCAAGGGCTTCAGCGAGGCGATCGGCCTGGCCGTCGCGCTGGTGGGGGTCTACCTGACGCTGAACGTGGTCGTGGTGGCCGTCGGCCTCTGGAAGATCATCGAGGCGCCGCACGTGGTCACCGACTGGACGGACGCGCTGACCGCCCAGCACGGCAACCCGATCCTGATGGTCGGCGTGGCGCTGGTGACCTTCCCGAAGCTGGCGCTGGGCCTGTCCGGCTTCGAGACCGGCGTCGCCGTGATGCCGCACATCAAGGGCGACCCGACCGACACCGAGGCCGACCCGGCCGGCCGGATCCGCGGCGCCCGCAAACTGCTGACCACGTCCGCCGTGATCATGAGCTGCTTCCTGATCGCCACCAGCTTCATCACCACGCTGCTCATCCCGGCGGACCAGTTCAAGTCCGGCGGCTCCGCCAACGGCCGCGCCCTGGCCTACCTGGCGCACGAGTACCTGGGCGGCGCCTTCGGCAGCGTCTACGACCTCTCCACCATCGCGATCCTCTGGTTCGCCGGGGCCTCCGCGATGGCGGGCATGCTCAACCTGCTGCCCCGCTACCTGCCGCGCTACGGCATGGCCCCGCACTGGGCGCGCGCCGTGCGGCCGATGGTGATCGTGCTGACCCTGATCGGCTTCCTGGTCACCTGGATCTTCGACGCCGACGTGGACGCCCAGGGCGGCGCCTACGCGACCGGCGTGCTGGTGCTGATCAGCTCCGCCGCCATCGCGGTGACCATCGCCGCCTACCGCAAGCACGAGCGCGGCTGGACCATCGCCTTCGCGGTGATCTCGGCGATCTTCCTCTACACCACCGTGCTGAACGTGATGGAGCGGCCGGACGGCCTGAAGATCGGGGCCTGCTTCATCGCCGGCATCATCCTGGTCTCGCTGCTCTCCCGGCTGCGCCGCGCCTTCGAGCTGCGTGTGACCAGCGTGGCGCTGGACGATGTGGCGGAACGTTTCATCAGGGACTACGCGCACCGCCCGCTGCGGCTGATCGCCAACGAGCCGAACCACCGCGACATCGCCGAGTACCGCGACAAGATCCGCCAGATCCGCGCCGACAACGACATCCCCGGCGAGGACGACCTGGTCTTCGTCGAGGTGACCGTCCGCGACGCCTCCGACTTCGAGGCCGAGCTGACCGTGCGCGGCGAGGTGCTGCACGGACGCTACCGGGTGCTCACCCTGGAGAGCTCCAGCATCCCGAACGCGCTCGCCGCGCTGGCGCTGAACATCCGGGACCGCACCGGGCAGCAGCCGCACCTCTACTTCGAGTGGACCGAGGGCAGCCCGTTCGCCCAGTTCCTGCGGTTCTTCCTGTTCGGGCAGGGCGAGGTGGCGCCGGTCACCCGCGAGGTGCTGCGCGAGGCCGAACCGGACCGGGCGCGCCGCCCGCGGGTCCACGTCGGCTGACCTTCGCCCGCGGCCCCGACGGCCCGCCCGCTCGACGAG
>NZ_JBHUAF010000647.1:0-2335 GCF_042789895.1 Kitasatospora sp. NPDC056783 | reverse complement strand
GGGTGTGCCCACCGCAGTGGGCACACCCCGGCCACCCCTGCTACGGGTGCAGCCGCAACCGCCGGAACTGGCATCGCGCCTGACCGGCGGCGGTGACCAGAAAGCCGACTCCGGCGAACTGCCACCCCGACAGCCCGTTGGCACATGCCAGCGGCACAGCAACGGCCGAGGCGAGGGAGGCGAGGGAGACCGAAACTCCCCAGTAATCAAAGCCGGACCGCCTTCGGGCCGGCAGCGGGACACTGGTACGTTCGGTGGTGATCACGGGGCGAATAGACCGCCCCGTGAGGGCGTGGCGGTGCATGGCACTCCTCCGCTCGGGCCCCGGCCATGGTGTGGCTGCACCGCAGGCCGGGGCTCTCGTAACTGACGCTTCAAAAGGTACTCCCCCGCAGAACAAGATTGCACCACGGATACCCAACGCCTGCGCTGCACGTGCGAATGGGAATGACTTTCCCGACGCGATTCCTTCTCGTTTGCAGATCTTGCATCGGTACCGGTCCCGGGCCTGCCTCGGCATCGAATTCAATCAGGAACGAGCATCTTCGGACACGTCCCATTTGCCATCGACCGGAAAGAGTCAACTCCCGAACCGGAGCGCCACGGGGGCGACTACAGGCCTGTAAATGGGCGAGGCGGATTCCGATATCCATCGAATTGCAGATGCAACCAATCGGACGATGGCAGTCCACATAGTTGTGATGCATGTCACATGATGTGGAGGGTGGGGGGCCGCTCCGTACAGCACCGACGTCGTAGCCGCCGCAGTCGACAGCGAGCCATCGGGCGCCGCCCCCGGCGCCGCCGGGATCGCCCTCAAGCCGGCCGACGCCCTTCTGGGCTGTCCACGGACACAGCACCCCGGATGCGCCGGTTGGCCCACCGGGCCTTCTTGGGAACACCGGCACCTGCCAGCACGTCAGAATGCCGTGTGGCCCGGCGGCGTGCCGGCAGAACCGAAGACAGGACGTCATGACCCGCTACAGCATCGACCCCGACCGCCGTGAGCTGATCGCCACCTGGGGAACAGGCGAGGGCGACCTCGCCACCCGGGTCGCCTCCCTCCCCGCCGGGGCCGGGACCTCCGTTCTCCTGGGTCTGGCCCGCGCGCTCAGCCACCTGTCCGAGGCCGCCTGGCGCACCTACACCCACCCCGCCAGCGCCGCCGGCTCCCTGGAGCCCAACTCCGAGGGCTGGCGCCGCGAGCAGGAACGCGGACGCTTCGGCGAGGTCGCGGACGCGATCGCCAAGCCGAACCTGCCCAGCGGCGGCGCGATGATCGTCTCCTACAGCCGCCTGCTCGAATCCGCCCACCAAGTGGGACGCACCCTCCATGACCTCGATAACCCCGAACTCACCAAACTCGTCCTCGCCGAGGCCGCCACCGAGCTCGCCGCCGTCGAGAACGCCGAACTCGGCGACCTCACCGGCCGCGCCCAGCAGGCCGTCCTACTCAGCCGCGAGAACGCCTCCCCCGTCCAGGTCGCCGCCGCGAACCGACTCCTCGAACAGGACCCCTTCGGGTCATCCGAGCTGTTCTCCCAGGTCGACCCCACCGCGGCCGCCGTCGCCGCCGCCCACTGGCTCGCCGCCGCGGCCGAGGTCACCGCCGACATCTCCGGCCACGACCTTGACCAGGTCGTCCAGGAAGCCGACAACATCGAGGCCCTCCCCACGAGACCCCCACCCTCGTCCTCGGCCTCATCGACGCCGGCGCCACCCCGCACGAAGCCGTCACCGGCCTCGTGCGCCACGCCCTGCGCATCACCGACGGCCTGCTGCCCGACCCCGACGCCCTGCGCGAGCAGCTCGACGACCTGGAGGAGACCCTCGCCGACTACGGCGACGACGCACCCGACCTCGCCGACGTCGAACTGCGCCTGACCCCCCTCGACCCCAGGCGTCCGGCCCGCGACCTCCTCGAAGACCTCCTCACCGGTATCCACGCCTGCTGGCTCCTCCACAGCGAGTACGACGACCTCGACGACGAGGACGACGACACCAGCGCGGAAGACTGGACCGACGAACAGGCCGAACAGCACCAGCAGCGCAGCCGTGAGCGCTTCGCCCACCTCGTCCGCGAAACCGCTGCCCACCACGAACCGCTCATCTGATCGCCAGCCCCAGCTGCGAGCACGCTGCCTGGAGGTGTGGATCAGGTCGGTGGACGACCTCGACCGACCGATGCCACTGCTTCGCGCCTCCTACGAGGCGGTTACATAGGCACACCCAACGACCCCGGGTTCTACCGCCGCGACGGGAGAACCCGGGGTCGTTGCAACAACCAAAAGAACCCAAGGCTCCTGACCTGGACCTTAGTGTGAAAGGTCAGCGA
>NZ_JBHUAF010000646.1:0-2349 GCF_042789895.1 Kitasatospora sp. NPDC056783 | reverse complement strand
ACCGGGACGCATGTCGTCCCGGTCGGCCTTTTTCGCATTTCCGTCCGCATTTCCCTCGCGTCACCGCTTCGTCGCACCAGTGCCCCGTCGCATCAGCGCTTCGCAGCCCGTCGCTTTTCGTATCGGCTCAGGAACTCCAGGAGAACGATCACCGTGCAGCTCGTCGTCGGCAAGATCGGCCGTGCCCACGGCATCAGGGGGGACGTCAGTGTCGAGGTCCGCACCGACGAGCCGGAACTCCGGCTCGGCCCGGGTGCTGTCCTGCTCACCGACCCCGCGTCGACCGGACCGCTGACCGTCGAGTCCGGCCGGGTGCACAGCGGTCGGCTGCTGCTGCGCTTCGCCGGCGTCAAGGACCGCAACGCGGCCGAGGCCCTCCGCGGCACCGTGCTCATCTCCGAGGTCGACCCGGAGGAACGTCCCGATGACCCGGAGGAGTACTACGACCACCAGCTGATCGGCCTGGACGTGGTGCTGCTGGACGGCACCCTGGTCGGCGAGCTGACCGAGGTGCTTCATCTGCCGTACCAGGACCTGCTCACGGTCGAGAAGGCCGATGGGACGGAGGTGCTGGTGCCCTTCGTCAGCCAGATCGTGCCGACCATCGACCTGGAGAACCAGCGCGCTGTGATCACCCCGCCGGCCGGGCTGATCGACCCGGAGCAGGCCGAGGTCGTGGGGACGTCCTCCGCCGAGTCCGCCGAGCCGGCTGAGTCCGCCGAGGGTTCGGAGGAGTCGGAGTGACCGGTCGGGAGAGCGCCGAGGGGCGTGTCGAGGTCGGGGCCGAGGTCGGGGCCGAGGTCGGGGCCGGGTCCGAGGACGGCGTCGAAGCCGGGGAGGGCGTCGAGGCGGCCGGTGGCGTCGCGTCGAGTGGCGTGCAGAGCGGTATGCGGATCGACGTCGTCACGATCTTCCCCGAGTACCTGGAGCCGCTGGACATCTCGCTGGTCGGCAAGGCCCGCGCCCGCGGTCAGCTGGACGTGCACGTCCACGACCTGCGCTCCTGGACCCATGACGTGCACCGCACGGTGGACGACAGCCCGTACGGCGGCGGCCCCGGCATGGTGATGAAGCCCGAGCCGTGGGGCGAGGCGCTGGACGCGGTGATCGCGGGTGGGCCCGAGGGCCAGTTGCCCACGCTGGTCGTGCCGACCCCGAGCGGACGCCCGTTCACCCAGGAGCTCGCCCAGGAGCTGGCCGGGCGCCCCTGGCTGGCCTTCACCCCCGCGCGGTACGAGGGCATCGACCGTCGGGTGATCGAGGAAGCGGCCACCCGGATGCCGGTGGTCGAGGCCTCGATCGGCGACTACGTGCTGGCCGGTGGCGAGGTCGCGGTGCTGGTGATGGTCGAGGCGATCGCCCGGCTGCTGCCCGGAGTGCTCGGCAACGCCGAGTCCCACCGTGACGACTCCTTCGCGCCGGGTGCGATGGCCGACCTGCTGGAGGGCCCGGTCTACACCAAGCCCGCCGAGTGGCGCGGCCGGACGGTGCCGGAGGTGCTGCTCAGCGGCAATCACGGCAAGATCGCCCGCTGGCGGCGCGAGCAGGCCTTCGCCCGGACCCTGGAGAACAGGCCGGACCTGGTCGAGCGCTGGCAGTACGGCGCCTTCGACAAGAAGGAGCGGGAGGCGCTGAGCATCCTCGGCCTGGTCTGGGACGAGAAGCTCGGCCGATTTCGGTCCGCGACCGCTGATGTGGAAGAATAGGCGGCTGCTGTCTGTCGCTGGTTCCCTTCCGTAGGGGACACGTGGACCGGCGCCCTCGCCACGGGGGGATCGTCGTCAGCCGATGCGGCCCGCAGCAGACCCCATTGTGACGATTTTCCGTGGGCGGCCCGTGGCGCCTGCGATGGAGAGCAACATGAGCAACAAGCTCGCTGCTGTCGACGCGGCCTCGCTGCGTACCGACATCCCGGCCTTCCGCGCCGGTGACACCCTGAAGGTCCACGTCCGGGTCATCGAGGGCAACCGCTCTCGTGTCCAGGTCTTCCAGGGCGTCGTCATCCGTCGCCACGGCGCCGGTGTCGGCGAGACCTTCACCGTTCGCAAGGTCAGCTTCAACGTCGGCGTGGAGCGCACCTTCCCGGTGCACACCCCGGTCGTCGAGAAGATCGAGGTCGTCACCCGCGGTGCGGTTCGCCGCGCCAAGCTGTACTACCTGCGTGACCTCCGCGGCAAGGCCGCGAAGATCAAGGAGAAGCGCGACCGCTGATCCACCGGCCCCCGGCCTCGCCGGGGGATCGGAACGCTCGGAAGGGGTCGAACGACCGCAAGGTAAGCTCACCCCCCGATGAGCACGCATGAACCACCCGCGGACCGCGACGGCAGTCCCGCACCCACCGGTGCGGAC
>NZ_JBHUAF010000645.1:0-2349 GCF_042789895.1 Kitasatospora sp. NPDC056783 | reverse complement strand
ACGGGCTCGGCCCCGAAGCGGTCCTGGTGCTCGTCGATGAGCTTCAGTACCGTCGCCGGGTCGGGTCGGTGAAAGTCGGCCCGGGGCGCGGTTCCGGTCTTTCGACCGGACCGTTTCCCCGGACCGCTTCCCGAACCCGGCGGGCACCTCTCAATGCACCGGGCTCTCCACAAGTCCCGAAATAGGCTGCGTGTTGGACATTCTCATCCTGCGATGGCCCAGGGGGCCGGGATGACGGATCCTCGATAGCGGTAGCGGGTTGTGCTTACCTTCTCGGGGTCGAACAGCTCCCTGTTCTCGCTGGCGGGCCACCATCCGCCGCCGCAATAGCGGTTGCGGAGTTCCTTCCAGGTAGACCGGCGGTGTTTGCGCCGCATCCATCGCCATACCGTCTGCCACGTGTAGTGACTCAGGTAGGCGAAGGTTACGGAGGACACCCCGGGCCGGAAGTACGCACACCAGCCCCGCAGCGCCATGTTCAGCCGACGCAGCAGGTCGTCCAACGGCTGGTTCACTTCGACCTCTCGACACAACGTCTTGACCTTCCGCTTCACGGCCTGGACAGCCTTCTTCGCGGGGTAGGTATAGACGTAGTGCTGCCTGGTCCCTTGCTTGCGGTGGCGTTGGATGTGCCACCCGAGAAAGTCCAGGCCCTCATCGATATGGGTGATCAGAGTCTTCTCCGGTGACAGGCGCAGGCCCATCGTGGACAAGACCTCAGTGATTTCCTCACGCAGGACCTCGGCATCAGATTTCGAGCCGAAGACCATCAAGCACCAGTCGTCCGCGTACCTAACAAGGCGGTAGTTGGGCAGACCATGGCGGTGCCGTCTGGCGCGGTCCACCTTCCCAGCACTCGGGCCTCCCGGCGCCTGGGCGATGTACTCGTCCAGGACGGAAAGCGCCACATTGCTGAGCAAGGGCGAGAGAATCGACCCTTGCGGGGTTCCGGCGGTGGTCTCCCGCAGCAGCCGGTCCTCACCGAGGATGCCCGCCTTGAGGAAAGCCTTCACCAGATCCAGGACGCGTTTGTCCCCGACCCGTCGCCGCACCCGGTCCATCAGGGCCGAGTGTGAGATTTCGTCGAAGCAGGCCGTGATGTCCCCCTCCACGATCCACTCATAGTTGCGTGGCCGCGAAGCGAGATAGCGCACCTCGGCTACCGCGTCATGAGCCCGGCGATTCGGACGGAACCCGTAGGAACACGGGAGGAAATCCGCCTCGAAAATCGGCTCCAACACCAGCTTCAAGGATGCCTGGACTACCCGGTCGGCGATGGTCGCGATCCCCAGGCGGCGCATCTTCCCGCCGCCCTTCGGGATCATGCGCTCTCGTACCGGAAGCGGGCGGAAACTACGGTCCTTCACCTGCGACCGAAGTTCGTCGAGAAACTCCTCGACACCCTGCGCGGCCTCGACGGAGCGGGCCGTACACCCGTCCACTCCTGCCGTGCGGGCACCCTTGTTACCCCTCACCCGATCCCAGGCCACCAAGAGGAAGCCGGGATCGGAAACGAGGTTGTAAAGGTCGTCGAACCTGCGATGGGAATCATCACGAGCCCAACGGTGCAGCTTGGTCTGGATCTTCAGTACCCGCAGCTCCGCCCCGTACAGGGCAGACTCCAGATCGTCGGTGTTCACCGGCGACGAACCTCCTGACATTCCAGCAACGTCAACTGCCAACTTGCTGGCCCCCTTCGCCCTGCGGCCGTCTCTCACGGCCTCCTCGGCGGGTCGTCACTCCCGCGACTACTACGGGGCCTCCGCCCCATCACGCGGCCATCAGCCGGCAACGGACCTGCCCACCTCCGGACTGGATGCCCGGCGGGAGGGCGACCGCGGATGGTTCCCACGTTCACCATGTGATCGATCGGTCAGGTAGGCGCCCAGCTCTACCCCGGCAGCATCGCCACGTCTACGCCGCAGACATTCAACGTGGCCTCCCCACCGACAGAGCTAAACGGCTTCGGAGTTGAGTCCCGAGCCGAAAGGCCCGGACCTCACGCACTGCACACCGGCCCATATCCACCAGATTTGACCCGGCTTCGCTGTTACGGGGCTTCAACCACTGGTTCGCTCTCGCTACACCTTCTGACCTCGCTGAACGGACCCGCACTGTCTGGCAGTTCCAGCACGTCCCGCTTTCGTCGGGGCCGCTTGCCACCCTCCCCGGCGTTCCCCGGATCAGGCTGCCCCCCAGCTTCGATCAGGCCGCTACGACGACCTGACGGAGACGGTCTCCCACCGCCTCTCGATCAACACGGCGCCTCGTGGCGCACAGCTCCTGGGCGAAAAAAGCCGAGGCGGCCTTGAGGATCTCGCACGAGCGCCGCAGCTCGGCGTTCTCCTT
>NZ_JBHUAF010000644.1:0-2353 GCF_042789895.1 Kitasatospora sp. NPDC056783 | reverse complement strand
CCCCTTCCCGGGCCGGGGCGGTGGCACCGCCGAGCGCCGGGCCGGGCCCGGGAGGCCCGCCCGGGCCCGGCCCCCGACGGCCCCGAGCACCCACCGCCCGGCCGTTCTCGCGCCCCGATCCTCCGCCCGCCGGGGCGCCTAGGCTCGCCCGCATGAACCGTACGATCCGCACCGTCGAGGACCTCCTCGTCCTCCTGGACGGCCTCTTCCCGCCGGCCGAACCGTTCTGGGACCGCTTCTACGCGGACCGGTCCGCCGAGCGCCCGTTCTTCACGCCCGCGCCCGACGAGAACCTGGTCTCCTACCTGGACCGCGGCCTGCTGCCCGGAGCCCCGGGCCGGGCGCTCGACCTCGGCTGCGGCGCCGGCCGCAACGCGATCCACCTGGCCTCGCTCGGCTTCGACGTCGACGCCGTCGACCTCTCCTCCTCCGCCCTCGCCTGGGCCGCGGAACGCGCCCGCGAAGCGGGTATCGGCGCCGGCCCGCGCTTCCACCGGGCGAGCGTCTTCGACGCCGAACTCCCCCACGCCCGGTACGACCTGGTCTACGACTCCGGCTGCCTGCACCACCTCCCGCCACATCGCCGGGTCAGCTACCTGGCCCTCCTCGACCGGGTCCTCGCCCCCGGCGGGCACTTCGCCGTCACCGCCTTCGCGGCCGGCGCGATGGGCTCCGAGCGCCCCGACGAGGAGCTCTACCGGCTCGGCACCCTGGAGGGCGGCCTCGCCTACTCGCCGGACGAACTCCGTTCGCTGTTCCGCGAGTTCACCCCGCTGGAGATCCGCCCGATGGCCGCCCAGGACACCGGCTCCGACCGGTTCGGCGTCCCGTTCCTCCTCACAGCGCTCTTCCAGAAAGCACCCAGCCTCTAACCGGCCTCTCATCCTCGGCCCCTAGCCTCCGACCGCATGAACGTCTCCCTGCTGGACGCCTGGTTCCGCAGCCGGACCCGGCCCAGGCTCCCCGTCCTGGAGATGATCGGCGGCGAGTTCGCCGCGCCCGACAACTGGATCCGCTCGGGCGACGCCGTGAGGACCGCCGACGCCTTCGCCGCCCGGCACAACGGCTTCGCGCCGATCCTGGTGTTCGCGGACGCCACCGGCGGCTTCCGGGTGGACACCGAGTGCGTGGACGGCCCGCACGGCCACGCCGAGAGCCATCTGCTCAAGGACGTCCCGCCGTTCGTCCGGAGGACGACGCGTAGGACCTTCCCGCAAGCGGGCAATCCCGGTCGAACGCGACATCCGGTGCCCTTGTGGGCGTTCGTCGGCAACTCGCGGTGAGCCTTCGTGACTTGGCGCTCCGGCATATGGGACGCGGCTTGGCTCTCGGCGGCCCGGTGGAATAGGTTTCGACCGCCGTCGACGTGGCACCGCGCCTGACCTCCCTTCAGTCCCGAGGCGGGGGCAGCGGGGCGCGGAGCCCGGCGGCCGTACGCACAGGGGAGGGACCGCGATGCCGAGTGCCCGCGACCACGGGTCGACCGGGCGGCGGAGCCGGACGGGCGGTGCCGCGCAGCAGCGGCCCACGGCCGGCGCGTGCCCGCCCCCGACCCATGCCACCGGACATCCGAGGATACGTCAGTTGCGCACCAACAGACTCGCCACCGCCACCGCCGCAGCCCTGGTCTGCCTGGGCACCCTCAGCGCCTGCGGGCCGGAGAACGGCGGACAGGACGTCAGCCCGCCCGCCGCCCAGGCCACCACGCCGGACACCAACCCCACCAAGCCCTCCGGGTCCGACAAGGGCATCCCGAGCAAGGCCTGGATGGACACCAAGAGCATCCCGTTGGACGAGAGCTACCACTACACGCCGCTGGCGGCCAACGCCAAGCAGCTCTCCGGCGCGGTCGCGTTCAAGGGCATGGAGCTGTGCCGCGCCGCGGTCGCCAAGGACGACGAGCCGCTGTTCACCGGCGCCGCCGCCGCGAAGTCCGAGGTCGGCTTCGGCGGGGACCGCTGGGCGGCCCAGCAGACCCTGCTGTTCCACGGCGACCCGACCCACAGCAGCGGCGTCAAGCAGAGCACCAACCTGGCCCAGGGCCGTCTGACCGAGGCGGTCAAGAACTGCGCCAAGACCGCGCCCGGCGCCACCGTGAAGGTCGACAGCGCCCCCGAGGCACCGTACTTCGCCGCCGTCCTGACCGTCCCGCAGTCCGACGGCAGCACCGTCACCCTGCACGAGTACGTGGTCAGCGACGGCGGCGTGGTCAGCGAGCTGTCCGTCTGGGCCACCACCAAGGCGGGCGCCCAGCCCAAGGACGCCTGGAAGGCCCCCGAGGACAAGTACGTCGGCACCGGCATGTCGGCGCCGATGTGCGAGGCCTTCCCGGGCTGCGACGGGCACTGACACC
>NZ_JBHUAF010000643.1:0-2373 GCF_042789895.1 Kitasatospora sp. NPDC056783 | reverse complement strand
GCATGGCACGGTCACGCGGCCAGCAGGGTGCTCACAGCCACTGGTGGATCGCCGCGATGTGGACCGTGGCCTCGAACCGGACCGCGAGCTTGTCGTAGCGGGTGGGTGCGCCACGAGGCGCCATGGAGTCGAGTGAGGTGAGAGACCATCACCGCCGGGTTGTCGCAGCAACCCGGTTGAAGCTGGGGGCAGTTCGTCTCGGGGGATGCCGAGGCGGGCGGTAAGCAGCCCTGACGACGTCGGGACGGACTGGCACTGCCAGACGGTTCGGGTCCGGCTAGCGAGACGGGAAGGTGTACGCGAGGAACCAGTGCTTGACGCCCCGTAATTTCGACACCGGCTCCAACCTGGCGGATCTGGGCCGGATGCAGTGCACGACTGCCGGCGGGCTGGTGGTCGACTCCGAAGCCGAATCTACCTATCGGCGGGGAGGCCACGCCGAATGTCTGCGGCGTAGGTGTGGCGATGCTGCCGGGGTAGAGCTGGGCACCTCACCCGTCGATCGACTCCGTGGTGAACGTGGGAACTGTCTGCGGTCGCCCTCCGCGCCGGATCGCCAGTCCGGCCGAGGGCAGGCCCATCGCCGGCTGATGGCCGTCGGGCAGGGCGGAGGCTCCGTAGTACTCGGAGGCCGGGAGAGCCGGCCACATGGGGAAGGGGGCCAGCAAGTCGGCAGTGAGGACGCTGGAATGTCAGGAGGTTGTCGCCGGTGAATACCGACGAGCTGGAGTCTGCCCTGTTCGGGGCGGAGCTGCGGGTACTGAAGATCCAGACCAAGCTGCACCGTTGGGCAAACGATGATCCTCATCGCAGGTTCGACGATCTGTTCAACCTCGTGACCGACCCCGCCTTCCTCCTGATGGCGTGGAATCGGGTCCGGGGGAACAAGGGTGCCCGCACGGCCGGAGTGGACGGGAGGACCGCCCGTTCCGTCGAGGCCGGGCAGGGGGTCGAGGTCTTCCTCGACGGGCTGCGGTCTCAGCTGAGAGACGGCAGCTTCCGACCGGTTCCGGTACGCGAGCGGATGATCCCGAAGGCGAACGGCAAGCTCCGTCGTCTCGGTATTCCGACCGTGGCGGACCGGGTGGTCCAGGCGTCCTTGAAGCTGGTGCTGGAGCCGGTGTTCGAAGCGGATTTTCTCCCGTACTCGTACGGGTTCCGCCCGAACCGCCGGGCTCGGGACGCTGTCGCCGAGACCCGCTACCTCGCCAGTCACTCCTACGAGTGGGTGGTGGAGGGCGACATCACGGCGTGCTTCGACGAGATCTCGCACACGGCCCTGATGGACCGGGTCCGGGATCGGATCAAGGACAAGCGGATCCTGGCCTTGGTGAAGGCGTTCCTCAAGTCCGGGATCCTGTCCCGGGACGGAGCCCTCACCGACACCCGCACTGGTACCCCGCAGGGTGGGATCCTCTCGCCCCTGCTGGCCAACATCGCACTCTCGGTCCTGGACGAGCACATCGCCCAGGCCCCCGGAGGATCAAGCAGTACCTCCGAGGAACGGCGTCGCAGACGGCGGCGAGGACTGCCCAACTATCGGCTGGTCCGGTACGCGGACGACTTCCTCGTACTCGTCTCCGGCAGCCGTGAGCACGCCGAGCAACTGCGAGGGGACGTCGCGGAGGTGTTGAAACCGATAGGTCTTCGCCTGTCGGTGGAGAAGACGAGGATCACCCACATCGACGAGGGCTTCGACTTCCTCGGATGGCGCATCCAGCGCCACCGGAAGCGGGGCACCGACCGGCAGTACATCTACACCTACCCGGCCCGGAAGTCGTTGCGCTCCGTGACGGCCAAGGTGAAGGAACTGACCGGTCGACAGAACGTCGGCCTGCCGCTGACCGCCCTGCTGCACCGGCTGAACTTGGTGCTGCGGGGCTGGTGCGCGTACTTCCGTCCAGGGGTCTCGAACGTCGCCTTCTGCTACCTCAGTCACTACACGTGGATGCGGGTAGTTCGATGGATACGGCGCAAGCACCCCGGGATCACGTGGAAGCAGCTCCGCCGCCGCTTCTGCGACGGCGGCTGGTGGCCCACCACGGAGGAGGGAGAACTGTTCAATCCGGCGAAGGTAAGCACGACCAGATACCGATACCGGGGAACGATCATCCCGAGCCCGTGGCCCACTGCGGTATGAGTATCCGAATGACACCGAACGGGGCTTGTGGAGAGCCCGGTGCCCGGAGACGGGCACGCCGGGTTCGGGAGGCGGCTCGGGGAAACCCACTGGTGGAGACACCAGCAGGACGCCCCGAGTCGACCTCACCCACCGCCAGGTGCTGCTTGAGGCGACTGATCCCACACTCGACCGCGTGACGGGCCTTGTAGTCCTGCCGGTCGAAGGCCGGAGGGCGGCCACCCGCGTGACCA